>DASZDF010000542.1:0-3001 GCA_035942275.1 Solirubrobacteraceae bacterium
GGCGCCAAGGAGATCGCCGCCCAGGAGGGCATGGCGATCACCTACATGGCGAAGTTCGACGAGCGCGAGGGGAACTCGTGTCACATCCACCTCTCGCTGCGGGGCGACGACGACGCCAACGCGTTCGGTGACCGGTCGCTCTTCGAGAGCTTCCTCGCCGGGCAGCTCGCGTGCCTGCGCGAGCTGACGCTGTTCCTCGCGCCGAACGTCAACTCCTACAAGCGCTTCCAGCCCGGCTCGTTCGCGCCGACCGCGGTCGCGTGGGGCGGCGACAACCGCACGTGCTCGTACCGCGTGGTCGGCCACGGGCCGTCGCTGCGCGTCGAGAACCGCGTCCCGGGCGGAGACGTCAACCCGCACCTCGCGCTCGCCGCGATGATCGCCGCCGGCCTGCACGGCGTCGACGAGGGCCTGGCGCTCGAGCCCGCGTACGAGGGGAACGCGTACGAGTCCGACAAGCCGCGGGTCCCGGCGAGCCTGCGCGAGGCCCGGGAGCTCCTCGCGCAGAGCGCCGTCGCCCGCGCCGCGTTCGGCGACGAGGTCGTGGACCACTACCTCAACTACGCCGACGTCGAGCTGGCCGCCTTCGACGCCGCGGTGACCGACTGGGAGCGGTTCCGGGGCTTCGAGCGGCTGTAGGGGTCGCGCGCGCCCTTGCACGACGGCGAGCTGATCTTCATCGCGGGCGCGCTCCTGGCGGGCGGCCTGCTCGCGTCGCTGGTGGCCGGGCGCGTGCGCGTGCCTTCGCTGCTGCTGTTCCTCGGGCTGGGGATGCTCGTCGGGTCGGAGGGCTTCGGCTGGATCCCGTTCGACGACTACGAGCTCGCGCGCTCGATCGGGATCATCGCCCTCGCGCTCATCCTCTTCGAGGGCGGCCTGAACTCGGGCCTGGCCGAGGTGCGCCCGGTGCTCGGCGCATCGATCAGCCTGGCGACTGTCGGCACCGCGCTGACGGCGCTGATCGCGGGCGCCGCGTCGACCCTGCTCTTCGACTTCTCGCTGCTCGAAGGTCTGCTGCTCGGCTCGATCCTCGCCTCCACCGACGGCGCGGCGATCTTCGCCCTGCTGCGGGAGTCGACGCTGCGGCGGCGGCTGGCGCAGACGCTCGAGGGCGAGTCGGGCATGAACGACCCGATCGCGGTCATCTTCGTGCTCGCGTGCATCGAGGCGCTGACCGACCCGGGCTTCGGCTGGGGCGACGCCGTGCTGCTGCTCGGCGTGGAGCTGCTGCTGGGCGCGGCGATCGGGCTCGTCGTCGGCTGGCTCGCCGTGCAGGGCTTCCGCCGCGCCCAGCTCGCCACCCCGGGCCTGTACCCCGTGGCGTCGCTGGCCACGGCGGCGCTCGCGTTCGGCGGCGCGGACGTGGCCCACGGCTCGGGCTTCCTCGCCGTGTACATCGCCGGGCTGATGCTCGGCAGCGCGGCGGTGCCCGCCCGGCAGACCGTCGCGGCGTTCCACCAGGGCCTCGGCTGGGTCGCCCAGCTCACGATGTTCACGACGCTCGGCCTGCTCGTCTTCCCCGGCCAGCTCGGCGACGTGGCCGTCGAGGGCACGATCCTCGCGCTCGTCGTGCTCTTCGCGGCGCGGCCCGTCGCGGTCTTCGTCGCGCTGCTGCCCACGCGGTTCTCGTTCCGCGAGCGGCTCGTCCTCGACTGGGCGGGCCTGCGCGGCGCGGTACCGGTCGTGCTCGCGACGTTCCCGGTGATCGAGGGCGTCGAGGGCTCGCTCGAGCTGTTCAACATCGTGTTCTTCGCCGTCCTCCTGTCGACGCTGCTGCAGGGCTCGACGTTCGAGTGGGTCGCTCGCCGGCTGGGGATGACGACCAACCAGCCGGCGCTGCCCCGCCCGCTCGTCGAGGCGGGGACGATCCGGCGCCTCGGCGCGGAGGTGCTCGAGTATCCGGTCTCGGCCGACGACGCGATCGCGGGCGCGGCGGTGCGCGACCTCGGTCTGCCGCGCGAGGCGGTCGTCAACGTGATCGTCCGCGGCGACCAGGCGATCCCGCCCCGCGGCTCGACGCGGCTGCGGCCCGGCGACCGCCTCCACGTGCTCCTGCGCAGCGCGGCGGCCAAGCAGGTCCCCGCGCTGCTCGAGCGCTGGCACGCCGGCCCGATCGGGCCGCCGGCACGGCCGCCGCGCGTGATCCACGGCCGGCGCCCGGTGTTCTCGGCGTGGAAGTGGACGGAGGCGGACGGCGACCCGACGAACGTCCGCGAGGTCCGCGGCACGCGGACGGTCGAGCAGCTGCGCATCCGCCGCGACTGCCCGGGCGGGCTGTGGGCGCTCGCGGACGGCCGCTACGCGCTCAGCGGGCCGCTCGGCGCGACCGGCTCGCGGCAGGATCTCAGCGGTTGGGCCAGAAGACGCATGCGCGCGGCAGAGCCCGACGAGCGTGCCTGGCTGCAGACGGTCATCGGCGCGCTGGCGAGCGACCTGCCGCCGCCGAAGGAGCGCGAGCCCGCCGGTTGACTTGGCGCCGACCGGCACCATAGGCTCGCGCGGCAGACCTTTCCGACGAGGAGGGATCGATGGCCGTCGAGGCACCCGGACGCGACGAGCACCAGGGCGAGGACGAACGCCGTCTCGCGGAGCTCGGCTACGAGCAGAGCCTGCATCGCGCGTGGAGCTCGTTCTCCAACTTCGCGATCTCCTTCACGATCATCTCGGTCCTCGCGGGCTGCTTCACCACGTACTTCATCGCGTGGAACAGCGGCGGGCCGATCGCGATCTCGTGGGGCTGGCCGATCATCTGTGGCCTCATCCTGCTCGTCGCGTTCTCGATGTCCGAGCTGGTGGCGAAGTACCCGACCGCGGGCGGGATCTACTGGTGGGCGTCGGAGCTCGGCGGCAAGGGCTGGGGCTGGTTCACAGGCTGGTTCACCCTGGTCGGCCTCGTCGGCGTCGTGGCGTCGGTCGTGTACGCCTCGGCCCAGTTCGCGTACGCGCTGTTCGGGCTCTACGGCCTCGACCTCGGGTTCATGAACTTCGGCGACACCGAGCA
>DASZDF010000543.1:0-5574 GCA_035942275.1 Solirubrobacteraceae bacterium
CCCGTCGACCTCGACCCGCTGCGGATCGGCCGCGCGCTCGTCGCGCTGTCGCCGAGCGCCGTCGTGCTCGTCGGCCACCACGCCTCGCTCGACACGTTCGGCCGGCTGGTCTACGCGGCCCGGCGGTCGACCGAGAACGTCCGCGTCTACGACTTCAGGGGTGCGCTGCCGGAGACCGGTGCCACGACCGTGCCGCGGCTCGGGGAGCGGCCGATGGCGGCGCGGGAGAAGCTGCTCGCCGACCTCGACGAGATCGCCCGCGGCGGCACCGTCGAGAAGCCGTCCGCCGCCGACTCCGCCGCGCTCTAGCGGCACTCGAACCGTCCGGTCCGCGCGGTACTTTCCGCGCCGATGCTCGTGCCCGGCGACCCGCTGGCCCACCGCGCGCTGGACTCCCTCCTGCGCGCGGAGGCGAGCGTCCGCCGCCGGCTGACCGCCGACCTCGAGCGGGAGGGCCTCTCCGCCTCCGGCTTCTCGGTCCTCGTCGTGCTCGCGACCGCGGGCGGCGAGCTCGAGCTGCGCGCGCTGCGCCACCGGCTGCGCACGTCGAAGGCCAACGCGACCGAGGTCGTCGGGACGCTCGTGGCGCGCGGCTACGTGCAGCGCTCGCGGCTGGCGCACGACCGCCGCGCCGCGTCGGTGACGCTCACGCCGCTGGGGCGCGAGCTCGTCGACCGCCTCTTCCCCGAGCACACGCAGCGGGTCGCCGCGGCGTTCAGCGTCCTCGACGAGCACGAGAAGCGCTCGTTCGCGGAGCTGTGCCGCAAGCTGGCCGCCTAGCTCGCTAGTAGAGCGGCAGCGACATCAGCTTCTGCGCCTCGGCCGACAGCTCGAGGACGACCTCGGGCGTGGCCGCGGCGCCCTCCTGTCCGGCCGCCTGCTGCGCGGTGCTCAGCGCCTCGCGGGCGCTGTCGAGTTGGTGGGCCTGAAGCTTCAGGGCGACTGCTCCGATCATGGAGGTCCTTTCGACCGGGCGCCCGGAATCTTGAGCCCGGGTCGACTCATACAATCGCTTGTCCATGCCGCACCGTCCCGTGGACCCGAATCAGTCGTTCCCCGAGCTGGAGCACGAGGTCCTCGCGCGATGGCGCGAGCGCGACGTCTTCGCCGAGTCGACGCGCCGGCGCAGGGGCGGGGAGCCGTGGGTCTTCTACGAGGGCCCGCCGACCGCGAACGGCCGGCCGGGGTCGCACCACGTCCTCGCGCGGGTCTTCAAGGACATCTACCCGCGCTACAAGACGATGCGCGGCCATTACGTCGAGCGCAAGGGCGGCTGGGACACGCACGGCCTGCCGGGCGAGATCGCGGTCCAGAAGAAGCTCGGGATCGAGAACAAGAAGGAGATCGAGGAGTACGGCATCGCCGAGTTCAACCAGCGCTGCCGCGAGTCGGTCTTCGAGTTCCTGGAGGACTGGAACGCGCTGACCGAGCGCATCGGGTTCTGGCTCGACCTCGACGACGCGTACCGCACGCTCGACACGACGTACGTCGAGTCGGTCTGGTGGGCGCTGCGGCAGATCTACGACAAGGGCCTGTTGTACGAGGGCCACAAGGTCGTGCCGTACTGCCCGGGTTGCGGGACCGCGCTGTCCTCGCACGAGGTCGCGCTCGGCTACCGGACGGTCACCGACCCGTCGGTGTACGTGCGCTTCGGCGTCGTCGAGGACGGCGGGCCGCTCCAGCGCGGCGACGAGCTGCTCGTGTGGACGACGACGCCGTGGACGCTCGTCTCGAATGCGGCGGTCGCGGTCGACCCGGAGCTGATCTACGTGCGGGCGAAGACGGGGCCGCTGGAGGCGCCGGTCGTCCTGGCGGAGGCGCTCGTGCCGAAGGTGCTCGGGGAGTCCGAGGACGTGAAGATCCTCGAGCGCTTCCCCGGGGCGGCGCTCGACGGCGTGCGCTACGAGCCGCCGTTCCCGTACATCCCGGGGCGCGAGTACGGCGAGCGCGGTCACTCGGTCCTGCTCGCGGACTTCGTGACGGCCGACGACGGCACCGGCCTCGTGCACACCGCGATCGCGTTCGGCGAGGACGACTTCCAGCTCGGCCTGCGCTACGGGCTGAACGTCGTCAACCCGGTCCGTCTCGACGGGACGTACGACGAGCGCATCGGCAAGTACGCGGGGCGGTTCGTCAAGGACGCGGACGCGGACCTCGTGGAGGACCTGCGCTCGCGCGGCAAGCTGCTGAAGGCCGAGGAGTACGAGCACGCGTACCCGTTCTGCTGGCGCTCGGGCGACCCGCTCCTCTACTACGCGAAGCCCGCCTGGTACATCAAGACGTCCGAGCTGCGCGACCGGCTGCTCGCGGCGAACGCGTCGGTCAACTGGCACCCGGAGCACATCAAGACCGGGCGCATGGGCAACTGGCTCGAGAACAACGTCGACTGGGCGCTGTCGCGCGAGCGCTACTGGGGCACGCCGCTGCCCGTGTGGCGCTGCGAGAACGGGCACCTCCACTGCATCGGGTCGCTCGACGAGCTCGCCGAGCTGAGCGGCGTGCGGCTGGAGGACCCGCACCGGCCGTTCGTCGACGACGTGTCGTTCCCGTGCCCGTCGTGCGCGTCGCGCATGACGCGCGTGCCCGAGGTCATCGACGTCTGGTTCGACTCCGGGTGCATGCCGTTCGCGCAGCACCACGCGCCGTTCGAGAACGAGGAGAAGTTCCGCGACCGCTTCCCGGCGCAGTTCATCTGCGAGGCGCTCGACCAGACGCGCGGGTGGTTCTACTCGCTGCTCGCGGTCTCGACGCTGCTCTTCGACCGGTCCTCGTACGAGAACGTCGTCTGCCTCGGGCTGATCCTCGACCGCAACGGGCGCAAGATGTCGAAGTCGGTCGGGAACATCGTCGACCCGTGGTCGGTGCTCGACCAGCACGGGGCCGACGCGTTCCGCTGGTACTTCTTCACGTCGAAGCAGCCGTGGGACGGCTACCAGTTCGACACCGACCGGGTCGGCGAGAGCGCGCGGCAGTTTTTGAAGCAGCTCTGGAGCACGTACCGGCTGTACGTGCTGTACGCGAACGCGAACGACGTCGCGTCGCCTTCCGCCGAGCCGGCCACCGAGCTCGACGTGTGGATCCTGTCGCGGCTCGGCGCCACCACCGAGACGGTCACTACGCGTCTCGAGGCCTACGACGCGACGCTCGCCGGCCGCGCGATCGCCGCGTTCGTCGAGGACCTGTCGAACTGGTACGTGCGCCGGTCGCGGCGGCGGTTCTGGGACGGAGATCCGGCGGCGTTCGCGACGCTCCGCGAGTGCCTCGTCACCGTCGCGAAGCTGTTGGCGCCGTTCGCTCCCTTCATGGCGGACGAGATCTACGAGAACCTCGACGGCTCGCTCGCCAGCGTGCACCTCTGCGACTGGCCCGAGCCGCATCCGCGGTCGGCTGACCTCGAGGCGGACATGGAGGTCGCGCGGGAGACCGTGCGTCTCGGGCTGTCGGCGCGCGGCGCCGCGAAGGTGAAGGTGCGCCAGCCGCTGCACGAGGCGGTCGTCGTGGCGGCGGCGGGGGAGCGGGCGGCGATCTCGCGGCTCGCCGACGTCGTGCGCGACGAGCTGAATGTCAAGGAGCTGCGGTTCGTCGACACCGCCGACGAGCTCGGCTCGTACGTCATCAAGCCGAACTACCGCACGCTCGGGCCGCGGTTCGGGAAGCAGATGCCGGCGGTGGCGGAGGCGGTCGCGTCGCTCGACGCGGCCCTGGTCGCCGAGGCGCTGCGCGAGGGGCGGGAGGTCGGGGTCTCCGTGGGCGGGACCGACCACACCGTCGGCCCCGACGACCTCCTGATGCGGCTCGAGCCGCTCGAGGGCTACCAGCTCGAGCGCGAGGGCTCGCACGCGGTGGCGCTCGAGCTCGCGCTCGACGACGAGCTGCGCCGGGAGGGCCTGGCGCGCGAGGTCGTGCACGCGGTGCAGAACGCGCGCAAGGAGGCGGGGCTGGAGGTCGAGGACCGGATCGCGCTGACGCTCGGGGGCGACGACGTGCTGCTCGAGGCGGCGCGCGCGCACGAGTCGTACGTGACCGGCGAGACCCTCGCCGTCCAGGTCGCGTACGACGGCGACGGCACCGGCGAGCCCGCGTCGATCGAGGGCCGCGAGCTCCGCATCGCCCTCGCCCGCGCCTAGAGCGCCCCCGCCGCTCGATCCCCCGCGCCGCTCCGCGCGGTCCCCCCGCTCCCCGGCTCAGCAGCGCGGCGCGCGCTCGACGAGGCGGATCGTCCGCCCGTCCTGGAAGCGCACGTCCACCCGTGCCAGCTTTCCGCTCGCGCGCTTGAGCGTCCGGACGTACGGCCGCGTGCGGTCGCGGGCGACGCGCTTGCCGGCGACGATGAAGTCGACGTGGCGGACGGCGCCGGTCGTCTTCGCGCTCGCGCGGACGTTCTCGCCGTCGCACGCGAGCTTCACGGAGGCGTGCGCGGGGCCGGACTGCGCGGCGAGCGCGGCGGCGGCGAGGACGGCGGTGGCGAGCACGGCGCGAGCCTACGCAATCCAGGGGGGCGAAAACCAACCTCCGCCCACCTCGTCACGGTCATGGACACCGACAAGCTCCGCGCCGTCCTCGAGACGGTCCCCACCGGGCGCTGGACGAGCTACGCCGACGTCGTGGCCGCTCTCGGCGCCGCGCCGGCCGCCGCCAGGCGCATCAACCAGACGCTCATCCGCCACGAGCTGCCGAACGGCCATCGCGTGCTGAAGGGCGACGGCTCCGTCGCGCCGACGGCGCTCGGCGACCCGGCCGCGGTCCGCTCGCGGCTCGAGTCCGAGGGCGTCGTCTTCGACGAGCTCGGCCGGGCGACGCAGGATGCGCGCTTCCGCCCCGAGCGCCTCGACCCGGACGCGGAGCCCGCGGAGGAACCCGCCGCAACCACCTGACCGCCCCGGCCACCGAGCGCCGCGCCGGACCCCCTCCGGCGCGGCGCGGAGTGGGCGCATGCGGAGTGGCGACTGGCGTGTGCGACGCGGCCGCTAGGCCAGCGCCGGCTCGAGCTCCTCGAGCAGCTTCTTCTTCTGCTTCTGCCCGAAGATCGTCGTGGCGACCTCTCCGTTCTTGAAGAGGATCATCGTCGGGATCGACATGACGCCGTAGCGCGACGCCATCTGCTGGTTCTCGTCGATGTTGAGCTTCACGATCCGCAGGTCCTCGCGCTCGCGCGCGATCTCCTCGAGCACGGGTGCGATCACGCGGCACGGCCCGCACCACGGCGCCCAGAAGTCGACGAGGACGGGGTCCGGCGACTCGATGACCTCGGCCTGGAAGTTGCTGTCGGTGACGTTCGTGAGGTCGCTCATGACAACCACTATACGAAGTGAAGCGGTCGTTGCACCTACAGGAACTTCGGCGTCACGAACACCTCGACGAGGGCGCTCACGACGAGCACCGGCGCGGCGAGGGCGGTCGTGACGATCGTCGCTGCCATGAGCTGGCTCCACGCGCCCGCGCGCGCGGCGACGAGCCACGCCGCGAGCGGCAGGAAGAGCGCGCAGAGCTCCGGGATGGCATGGAGCGACAGTGCGGCGAGCAGCGAGAAGGCCGACATCTCGAGCTGCGCCGAGAGCGTCGCCAGCCCGTAGC
>DASZDF010000544.1:0-16316 GCA_035942275.1 Solirubrobacteraceae bacterium
GCCTCGGGCTCCGGCGCCGGATCGGCCGCCTCCTCGCCACCGACCTCCTGCGAGACGAGTCGAAGCTCCACCGTCGCGCCGCCGGCGGCGGCCGCCCGCTTGTCCTCGATCGCGCGGAAGTTGAACTCGGTCAGGCGCACCCCGGGTTGGACCTTGATGTTCTCGAACGACGCCGTCCGCCTGGCGGGCTCGTCGGGCCAGAGCTGGACGACGGCGGTGACCGCGCCGACGATGGCGGCGATCGCGCCCGCGACGACGCCGGCGCGGACGATGCCGCTCTCGAAGCGCCCCCGCTCCTTCTCCTCGGGCTTCTCGGTCTGCTCGGCCACGATGACCTCGACGCGAGCCTACGCCCGCCGGTGATCGCATGTCCAATCAACGGAGCCCGAGCTTGCCGCGCCCTGCCGGAGGCGCACGCTCGCTAGCCTCCTGCGGCCGTGGAGCCGCTCAAGGGCCTCATCCTCTCCGGCGGCCGGGGCACCCGGCTGCGCCCGATCACCTACACGAGCGCCAAGCAGCTCGTCCCGGTGGCGAACAAGCCCGTGCTCTTCTACGGGATCGAGGCCATGGCCGCGGCCGGCATCGAGGACATCGGGATCATCATCGCGCCGGAGACCGGCGACGAGATCAAGACCGTCACCGGCGACGGCGAGCGCTTCGGCGTCCGCATCACCTACATCCTCCAGGACGAGCCCGCCGGGCTCGCGCACGCCGTCCTGACCGCCGAGCCGTTCCTCGGCGCGAGCCCGTTCGTCATGTACCTCGGCGACAACCTGCTCCAGGGCGGCATGACCGAGCTGGTCGACGACTTCCGCAACCACGAGCCCGACGCGCTCATCCTGCTCACGCCGGTCCCGGACCCGGAGCACTACGGCGTCGCCGAGCTCGACGGCGACCGCGTGATCCGCCTGCTCGAGAAGCCGCCGCGGCCGCAGACCGACCTCGCGCTCGTGGGCGTCTACATGTTCACCGCCGGCATCCACGAGGCGGCGCGGGCGATCGAGCCGAGCGCGCGCGGGGAGCTCGAGATCACCGACGCGATCCAGCGCCTCGTCGACACCGGCCAGCGCGTGGAGCCGCACATCGTCCGCGGCTGGTGGAAGGACACGGGGCGGCTCGACGACATGCTCGAGGCCAACCGGCTCGTGCTCGACACGATCGAGTCGCGCGTCGAGGGCGCGATGGTCGAGTCGACGACCCACGGCCGCGTCATCGTCGAGCCCGGCGCGCGGCTGGAGAACGCGACCGTCCGCGGCCCGGCCATCATCGGCGCCGGCGCGCGCCTGACCGACTGCTACATCGGCCCGTACACGGCGGTCGGACCCGGCTGCATCATCGAGCGCGCGGAGGTCGAGCACTCGATCCTCCTCGAGGGCTCGACGGTCGAGGGGCTCGACGGGCGGATGGAGTCCTCGCTGCTCGGGCGCAACGTGCGCGTGGGGCGCTCGGTCGGCCAGCCGCGCGCGTTCCGCTTCATGGTCGGCGACAACAGCGAGATCGGGATCCTCTAGCCGTGCACCTCGTCGTCACCGGCGCCAAGGGGATGCTCGGCCACAGGGTCGCCGCGGTCGCGCACGAGCGCGGGCACGCGGTCACCGCGACCGACCTCCCCGAGCTCGACCTGACGGACGCCGGCGCCGTCCGGGAGTTCGTCGAGCGCAACGCGCCCGACGCGATCGTCAACTGCGCCGCCTACACCGACGTCGACGCCTGCGAGGCGAACGAGGAGCTGGCCGCGCGCGTCAACGGCGACGCCGCCGGGAACGTCGCGCGCTGCGGCGTCCCCGTCGTCCACGTCTCGACCGACTACGTCTTCGCCGGCGACGGGAAGCAGCCGTACGTGGAGTCCGACGAGCCGTCGCCGCGCACGGCCTACGGGCGGACGAAGCTCGCGGGCGAGGTCGCCGTCCGCGAGGCGGACGACCGCCACGCGATCGTGCGCACGGCGTGGCTCTTCGGCGAGGGCGGCAAGAACTTCGTGGACACGATGCTGCGGCTGGGCGCCGAGCGCGACGAGGTCTCCGTCGTGTTCGACCAGATCGGCTCGCCGACGTGGACGGGCCACCTCGCGCCGGCGCTCGTCGGGCTCGCGGAGCGCGGCGCGAGCGGCGTGTTCCACGCCGCGGGCGGCGGCGCCTGCTCGTGGTTCGAGCTCGCCATCGAGGCGATGCGCCTGCGCGAGCTGGACTGCCGCGTCGTCGCCGTCACCACCGAGGAGTTCCCCCGCCCCGCGCCGCGTCCCGCGTTCAGCGTGCTCGCAACGGAGCGCGAGGACGGCGTCAGGCTGCCGGACTGGCACGAGGGCGTCGAGGCCCACGTCAAGGAGGTCGTACCCGCATGAGGTTGCTCGTCTGCGGCGGCGCCGGGTTCATCGGCTCGAACTTCTGCCGGGTCCGCGCGCGCGACCACGGCGACGAGATCGTCGTGCTCGACAAGCTCACGTACGCGGGGCGCAGGGAGAACCTCCAGGACGTCGAGCACACCTTCGTCCACGGCGCGATCGAGGATCCCGAGGCGGCCGCCGAGGCGATGGACGGCGTCGACGCGGTCGTCAACTTCGCGGCGGAGACGCACGTCGACCGCTCGATCGCCGAGCCCGACGCGTTCGTCAAGACCCACACGCAGGGGACGTACGTCCTGCTCGAGGAGGCGCGGCGGCGGGGCCTGCGCTACCTCCAGGTCTCCACCGACGAGGTCTACGGCTCGATCGAGGAGGGCTCGTTCACGGAGTCCTCGCCCCTCGCGCCGTCGTCGCCCTACAGCGCGACGAAGGCCGGCGCCGACCTGCTCGTGTGGAGCTACTTCCACACGTTCGGCATGGAGACCGTGATCTGCCGCGGCTCGAACAACTACGGGCCGTACCAGTACCCCGAGAAGCTGATCCCGCTGATGATCCTGAACGCGCTGCACGGCGACCGCCTGCCGGTCTACGGCGACGGGATGCAAGTGCGCAACTGGCTGTACGTCGAGGACTTCGCGCGCGGGATCGGCCATGCCCTCGAGCACGGCGGCGCCGGCGAGGTCTACAACGTCGGCGGGCCCGACGAGTGCCCGAACATCGAGGTCGTCCGCAAGATCATCGAGCTGACCGGCCAGGACGAGTCGATCCTCGAGTACGTCACCGACCGCCCCGGGCACGACCGGCGCTACTCGCTGGGCTCGGAGAAGATCCGCGCGCTCGGATGGGAGGCGCAGGTGCGCTTCGAGGACGGCCTGCCGCTGACCGTGGACTGGTACCGCGACAACGCGTGGTGGTGGGAGCCGATCCGCTCCGGCGACTACCGCGCGTACTACGAGCGGCAGTACGGCAAGACGCTCGGGTAAGCGGGCGCGGGCGGCGCTAGGCGCTGCCGGGCAGGCCGGCGATCCGCCAGGCCTTGTTCTCGAGCACCAGCTCGATCGTCTCGATCTTCTCCTCGTCGACGCCGGTCTCCACGCGGGCGCGGGCGGTCGTGCCGGTGACGCGGACCTCCTCGACGGTCAGCGAGAACGTGTCGGTCTCGTCGAGCGCCTTGTCGATCGCCTTCTCGCAGTCGCCCGCCTCGGAGGCCTCGATCCGCTCGACCAGCTCGCGCGACAGCAGCGCCTGGCAGATGCGGCGCGGCTCGTCCTCCTGACCGGCCTCCTCGAGGTCCTCGATCGCCTGCGCGACCTCCTGCTCGGCGCCCTCGAAGTCCTGTGCGGAGTCGGCGGTGCCGCCGCAGCCGGCGACGGCGACGGCGCAGAGGAGGAGCGCGAGGACGAGGGCGCGGGCCACGGCGGGGGAGCCTACCGCCCGGGTTCCTATGCTGGTGACGAATGTCCTCGGAGTCACCCCCCGTTCCCCGCGGGCGGCACGCGCCGCCGCTGGAGGTCCGCCTCGAGCGCCAGCGTGCGCGGCTGTTCGACGCGGCGGCCTCCGTCTTCGCGCGCGTCGGCTACGCCGAGGCGAGCGCCGAGGCGATCAGCCGCGAGGCGGGGATGTCGAAGGCGACGTTCTACGAGCACTTCGCCAACAAGGAGGAGTGCATCCTCGCCCTGTTCGACGCGGCGGGCCGCCAGGTGCGCGAGGCGGTCGCGGCGTCCACCGGCGTGGAGGGCGCGACGCTGGTCGAGGGGCAGACGCCGGAGGAGCGCGTGCTCGGCGGCGTCCGGGCGTTCCTCGCGGCGATCGAGGCCTACCCCGACTACGCGCGCACGCTGCTCGTCGAGATCATCGGCGCCGGGCCGCAGGCCACCGCGCGGCGCGACGCCGTCCTCGAGGACTTCGCCCGCCTGATCGACGCCCAGAACGCGATCGCGCACGAGCGCTTCGGCGCGGCGCGGCTGGCCTCGCTCGACGACGCGTTCGCGATCGTCGGCGCGATCGTCGAGCTCACCTCACGCCACCTGCGTCACGCCCGCCCGGCGAACATCCGCGACCTCGAGCCCGTCGTGGCACGCGTGGTGACCGGGATCGTCGAGCAGGGCGGCCGCTGAGTCTCGCCAGGCGCGGCGGCGCGTGACGCTCGACGAGCTCGAACGCGCGGTCACGGGCTGCCGGCTCTGCCCGCGGCTGGTGGCGTGGCGCGAGGAGGTCGCCCGCACGAAGCGGGCGTCCTTCGTCCACGAGACGTACTGGGCGCGGCCCATCCCGGGCTTCGGCGACCCGCACGCGCGGGTCGTCGTCTTCGGCCTGGCGCCCGCCGCCCATGGCGCGAACCGCACCGGGCGCATCTTCACCGGCGACCGCTCCGGCGACTTCCTCTTCGCGGCGCTCCACCGCACCGGCTACGCGAACCAGCCGACCTCGGTCTCGCGCGACGACGGGCTCGCGCTCACCGACTGCTGGGTCACGGCGTCGGTCCGCTGCGCCCCGCCGGCGAACAAGCCGACGCCCGCGGAGCGCGACACGTGCATCGGCACGTGGATGGTCCCGGAGCTGTCGCTCCTGCCGCACGCGCGCGTGCTGGTGTGCCTCGGCGCCTTCGCCTGGGACGCCGCGCTGCGCGTGCGCGCGGCGATGCCCGGCGGCGACCCGTTCCCGCGGCCGCGGCCGAAGTTCGCCCACGGCGCCGAGCTGCCCGGCGCGCCGTGGACGCTGCTCGGCTGCTTTCACCCCAGCCAGCAGAACACGTTCACCGGCGTGCTCACGCCGCCGATGCTCGACGCCGTGCTGGCACGGGCGCGCGAGCTGGCCGGGTCGCCGCGATGAGGGGGCGCGAGCTCGTCGGCGCGATCCTCGCGGTGGCGCTCCTCGCGAGGCTCGGCCTGGCCCTGCTGTACGAGCCGCCCGCGCTCTTCGGCGACGCCGCCGACTTCGCGCGCCACGCGGCCGCGCTCGCCGACCACGGGTCGTACCCCGAGAGCCTCGCCACCGGCGGGCCCACCGCGTTCCGCCCGCCGGCGTACCCGTTCGCGCTGGCGGGCGTCTACGAGGTGGCGGGGCGGGGGGACGCGCCGCGCGTCTTCGGCGCGCTGCTCGGCACCCTCGCGGTCGCGCTGCTCGGGTTCGTCGCCCTCAGGCTGTTCGGCCGCCGCGTGGCCGTCGTCGCCATGGCGCTCGCGGCGGTCTTCCCGCCGCTCGTGATGGTCAGCGTCGCCCTGCTCGCGGAGGCGCTGTTCATCGTGCTCGTGCTCGGCGCGCTGGCCTGCGTGGTGCACGCCCCGGACCGGATGCGCTGGGTGCTCGCGGCCGGGGCGCTCGCGGGCGCGGCGGCGCTGACGCGCACGAACGGGCTCGTGCTCCTCCCGGTGCTCCTGCTCGCCGTGCGGGGCGCTCGCCCCCGCGTGGCGCTGCTCGCGGCCGCGCTCGTCGTGCTGGCGCCGTGGAGCATCCGCAGCAGCGCCGCGCTCGACACCTTCGTCCCCACGACCACGCAGCTCGGCGGCGCGTTCGCCGGCGTCTACAACGACGTCGCGCGCGAGGACGACCGCCACCCCGCGGCGTGGCGGATACCGAGGTTCGAGCCGTACAGCTCGCTGCGCCGCCCGGGGATGGACGAGGCGGAGCTCGAGCGCGCGTTCCGCCGCGAGGCCTTCGACTACGCCCGCGATCACCCGACCTATCCGCTCGTCGTCGTGTTCTGGGCGAGCGTCCGGATGCTGAACCTCGCCGACGCCGACCGCGAGCGGACGTCGGCGCGGGAGGCCGGCGTCGGTGCGGGGTTCGTGCGCGCCAACCGCTACGCGTTCTGGCTGCTGGCGCTCCTGGCGCTCGCCGGCGCCGCGACCGCCGCGGCGCGCGCCGCGCCGCGGTGGGTCTGGGCCGTCCCGGTCCTCCTGTGGGCGAGCACGGCGATCATCATCGGCGCGACGCGCTACCGCACGCCGGTGGACCCGTTCCTGATCCTCCTCGCCGCGCTCGCGATCGTCCACCTGAGCGGCGGCGCTCAGCGCTCGTCGTTCAGGTACTCCGCCGCGAAGCGGTCGTAGAACCGGCGCCCGTGCAGCGAGGCCGCCCGGCCGCGCAGGGCGGCGAGCACGTCGTCCGGGACCTCGACCCGCTCCTCCGCCGCGCCGGGCGCGATTTGCCCGAGCAGCTCGAGCGGGCGCAGCAGGCGGTCTTCGGTGCCCAGCCGAGCCAGGCCCGCCAGCAGGCGCTCGCCGAGCCGGGCGGGCAGCACGCGAGCGACGAGGCCGGCCGCCAGCGTCATCCGGCGCTGCCAGACGCGGCCGGCCGGCGTGAGCGAGGGGTTGCGGACCTCGAGCGGCGGCGCCGTGCCGGGCCGGAGCCCGAGGCGCGCCTCGAGCGCCCCGACGAAGGCGGCGGGATCCTCGCGCAGCAGCTCGAACGGGAGCACGATCACCCGCTCGCGGCCGAACGCCTCCTCGTACAGCGCGACGACGGCGTCGTAGTCGAGCGCCTCCGCGATCACGGCCGGGTCGGGCCGCAGCTCGGTCGCCCTGTCGCGCCCGCCGCCCTTCAGGTACTGCGAGTAGCCCGACAGCATCGCGGTGCGGAACCCGCGGGTCACGATCAGGATCGTCGCCTCGCCGGTGAGCGCGCGAAGCATCCGGCAGACCCGCTCGCGGCTGTCGGTGAGCGACCGGTCCCGAGCCGGGCGCGACGGGTCGCGCGCCGGCGCCGCGTCGCTCAGGCGCGGGAACGACAGGCTCTCCCCGCTCGTGACGTGCCACAGCGGCTCGGGGCCGCTGCCGGCGGCGTACGCCGCCAGCGCGAAGGCGGAGTAGAAGCCGCCGAGGCCGTTCGGCGCGTGGGTCATCTGCGGATGCGCGTCGAACCAGGCCGCGAGCGCGGTCGAGCCCGCCTTCGGGAAGCCGATGTGGATCAGGTGGCCCGGCAACGCGCGAGGGCCTCGACGCAGAACCCGGTCGTGAGCTCCTCCGAGCCCCAGCGGGGCAGCGGCGGGTCGAGCCGCGGCCCGGCGAAGTACATCGCCGCGGGCGGCCATGCCCCGTCGGCGCCCTGCGCGGCCTCGAGGTACGCGCACGCCGCCGCCGACTCGTCGGCGCGCGCGCCCCAGTCCGAGAGCGCGCAGACGGCGAGGGCGGTGTCGAGCGGGCCGTCGCCGATCCGGCCGTCCGGCGCCTGGCCGGCGACGAGCCGCTCGCACATCTCGTCGCGGATCGCGTCGAGGCCGCGGACCCCGGCGCGCGCGGCGCGCGCGACCGCCCAGGCGAAGCTGCAGGAGCCGCGGTACCACTTGTCGCAGGCGTCCTCCTCGCGGCGGCGGAACAGGCCGACGAGCCAGGCGACGACCGCGGGCGCGTGCGGCCCGTCGCCGAGGTAGTGCAGGACGTTCGCGTTGACGACGCCGTCGACGTCGGGCGGCTCGGCGGGCGTCGTGTCCCACAGCTCGCGCGCGAGGCGCGGGTGGCGCCAGCGCTTGACCGCGATCGACGCGAGCCGCGCGCTGCGGGGCGGGGGCCAGCGCGCGACCATCCACGTGTAGAAGCGCCCCTCGGGGTCCCGGTTGGCCAGGAGCAGCTCGCGGTTGTCGGGGAACGGGATGCCGCGGTCGCGCAGCAGGACCGAGATGCACGCGGTGTCGTCGGCGTCGGGGGCGACGACGTGATGCCGGCGCTCCTCGGGCGCCCAGTGGCGCCATACGCCGCCCGGCTCCATGAGCGCGGCGAGGCGCGCGACGGCGCGATCGGCGATCGGCCGCGCCGCCTCCTCGCCGCACGCACTGAGCGACTGGGCGATCAGCGCCGTCCCGAAGAGCGCGTGGTCGTCCGGGATCGTCTCGTCGGACGCGACGTCGAAGCCGTAGCGCAGCGAGAACCCGCCCGAGGGGAGCTGGCGGCGGGCGAGGAACTCGAGGCCGGGCTCGAGCGCCGCGGTCTCAGTCCCAGTCGACATCGATCGTCACGAGCTGCTGCATGGCGGTCAGCGCATTGTGGTGAACGCCGGGCGGCGTCGTGATCTCGACGACGGCGGGCGCCTCGTCGCCGTGGCCGTAGAGCGCGAACGGCAGCAGCGTCTCCGGGTCCACGACCACCGCCCGCAGCACGTAGGTCCCGGCGAGGAGCGGCAGGCGCGGGATCGTCGCCCGCAGCTCGCCTTCGCGCTCGAGCCGCCGCGGCCGCAGGTCGTGGTCGCCGGCGACGCACACCCAGTGGTCGCCGGTCCAGATCGTGAACCCCCAGGCGGCCTCGACCGGGGCGGCGCACCGGTAGCGGACGGTGACGGTGAGCGGCTCTCCCGTGGCCGGCGGCCCGCCTCCCGGCCGCGCCGCGGAGATCCCCTCGACGGTGACCGGCGCGGTGCCGTCGGCGGCGGCGAGGGCCCCGCCGGCCGCCGGCCGCGGCTGGCGCACCGCCAGATAGCGCGCGACCGTGTCGACCGCCGTCCCGGCGAACGTGCACACGCCGCACTCGAGCAGCATCCCGCGCGTGCACAGCGTCTGCACGAGGAACACGTTGTGCGAGACGAGCAGGAGAGCGCCCCCTCCGTCGAGGAACCGCTGCATGTGGCGGAAGCACTTGCGCTGGAACGCGAAGTCGCCGACGGCGAGCACCTCGTCGACCAGCAGCACGTCGGGGCGCAGGTGCGCGGCCACCGCGAACGCGAGCCGCGCCCGCATGCCCGAGCTGTAGTAGCGGACCGGCATGTCGGCCGCGTCCTCGAGCTCGGCGAAGGCGAGGACGTCCTCGGTCGCGGTCGCCAGCTCGTCCTCGGAGAGGCCGAGGATCGCCGCGTTGACGGCGATGTTCTCCCGCCCGGTGAGGACCTCGTCGAACCCGGTGCCCAGCTCGATGAGCGCGCCGACGCGCCCGCGGATCCGCGCCTCGCCGCCGTCGGGCTTGACGAGCCCGTAGAGGACCTTGAGGAGCGTGCTCTTGCCCGCGCCGTTCGGTCCGACCACGGCGAGCGCCTCCCCGGGCCGCAGCTCGAACGACACGTCGTCGAGCGCCGCGAACTCCCCGGGGCGGGCGGCGCCGGGCGACCGGTGCGGGACCAGCTCGCGCCCGATGTCCCGCAGCGCGTAGCGCAGCGACGTGCGCAGGTCGCCGGCGTAGCGCTTCGTCAGGTGGTCGACACGGACGACCGGCTCACCGGACGCGGTCACAGCCGCGCGACGAGGTGCGGCCGCGCGAGGCGGTAGACGAGCCATCCGGCGACCAGGAGCACGACCGCGCCCGCGCCGACGCCGGCGAGCTGAGCAGGCTCGGCGCCGGGCGCCCCGGTCAGCCACGCGCGGGTCGTGACGACCAGCGGCGTCACCGGGTTGAGCGCGATGAGCGAGTCGCCGGCCAGGTCGGCGGGCCACGGGTAGACGACGGGCGTCAGGAAGAACCAGAACCCCGCCACGACCGTGAGCGCCTGGCCGACGTCCTCGTAGAGCAGGCCGACGGGCGTCAGCGCCAGGCCGATCGCGAACCCGAGCACCAGGAGGGCGACCATCCCGAGCGGCGCGAGCACGATCGCCGCGCGCAGCGAGGTTCCCGCCGCGACGAGGACCACGACGAGCACAGCGAGCCGCACGAGCAGGTTCAGCGCGACGTCGAGGGCGGCGGAGGCGAGCCAGGCCTCGTGCGGGAGGCGGGCCTTCGTGAGCATGTGCCGCGCGTCGCCGAGGGCGCGCAGCGGCGCCTGGAGGCCCTCCGCGAACACCTGCCAGAGCACCACGCCGCTCAGGACGTACGCGAGGTAGGGGATGCCGGTGTCGCCGAAGCGCACGACGCGGACGTGGTCGAGGTAGACCCACGTCAGCGCGAGCGCGAGCGCCGGCACCGGCAGCCACGCGTACCCGAGGCGGCTCGCGCGGTGGCGCGCCTGGAGCCGGCGCACCCACATCCGCCACGCGCTCCGGGGGACGACCCGGAGGTCGGCGCGGGCCGCCGCGGCGAACCGCTCCGGCGACCGGAGGAGCGGCTCAGCCGAGTACACCGTCTCGTCCGCGGCCACGGCGGTCAGCGTACCGGCGCGACCGCCAGGCTCGCGAGCCCGTGGCCGGGGCTCGCGACGTACCGCAGCGCGGCGTCGGGCTGCACCACCCGGAAGCCCGGCATCGACTCGAGCAGCGCGTCGACGGCGGCCCGCGCCATGTGACGGCTGAGCCGGGCGCCCGGGCAGCGGTGCGGGCCGTGCCCGAAGGTGTGGGTGGCGGTCGCCGGCCGGTCGAGCCGCAGCCGGTCGGGCTCGTCGAACCGCTGCGGGTCGCGGTTGGCCGCGCCGATCGCGAGCGAGACGCTCGCGCCGGAAGGGATGAGCGTCCCCCCCAGCCGTACGTCGGCGGCGGCGATGCGGCGCAGGAAGAGCTCCGGCGGGTGCAGGCGCAGGATCTCGTCGAGGAACGCCTCGGCGGCGCGTCCGCCGCCGGCGACCTCGGCGCGCAGCTCCGGCCGGCGGTCGAGCTCGAGGACCGCCCAGCCGAGATGGCGGACGGTCGTGAGCGTCCCGGCGAACCAGAGCAGCTTGACGAGGCTCTGTCGCGCCTTCTCGTCCAGCGCGAGGCGCTCCACGACGCCCGGCGGGTCGGCCAGGCCGCGGAAGGCCCGCTGCGACCGGGCAAGCGCGGGGTCGCCCTTCGCGGTGGGCGCCGCGCTCGGCCGCCGCCCCAGCTCCTCCTCGTCGATCTCGAGCAGCCGCGCGACGGTCGCGTGGACGACCGGCTCCGCGAGGTCGCGCACGGCGTCGAACCACGAGACGCCCGCGAGCGGCTCGGCGACCTCGCGAGCGACGGCCGCGGCGTGATCGGCCAGCGGGTCGACTCCGGTCGGGCCGAGCACCGGCCCGACGAGCCGGCGGACCCGCCCGTGCTCGGGCGGGTCGGCCCCGAGCAGCGCGAAGTCGACGCTCTCGCGCCACATCCGGTTCGAGAAGTCGTTCGGGCGGGTGAGCGCGTCGTCGATGAGCGCGGTGTCGACGACGAGAAACGACCCGTTCCGAAGGCGGTGGACGGGCCCGCGCTCGCGCAGGGCGGCGAGCCCCGGCCAGGGGTCGCGCACGGTCGCGGGATCGTCGGGGTCGAACGCCGCGGCGCGACCGCCGTGGTTCCGCTCGCTGCGCGGGGCGCGGCGCCGGAGGACGCGCTGCCGCGCGCGCGGCCACGTGACCGTCCCGGGCGCGTCCCTGTGCGTCGTCGCGAGGATCTCGGCGCGGGCGCCGATCGCCCGCACCGTCTCCCGCAGCGCCGGCGCGAGGCTGGGCTCCGCCCCGATCTGGAGCGCGATGACGGGATCGCCGGCCAGCGCGGCCGCCGCGGCCTCGCCGAAGAAGTACGGGCTCTCGACCATCCACGCCCAGAAGCGCGCGTCGAACCGGCCGTCGGACTGCACGTCGCGCCCGCAGGAGGCGAGGAAGCACGGCCGCCCGGCCGGCCGCGGGCGCACGCCGGCGAGCTCGCGCTCGAGCCGCGGCAGCATGCTCGCACGGCGGCGCGTGTGGTGCGCGTGCCTCGACGGCGTCTCCTTGAGGATCGCGTGCTCGGCGGCGACGTGCCGCCTCGCCGCGTGCGCGTCCTCCGCGCGGCTGAGCAGGATCGCGATCCGCGGGCTCGTCGTGCCGAGCAGCTCGAGCTCGACCGGGGCGGACTCCGTCAGCGCCGCCGCCTCGGCGGCGGAGGCCTCGACGGCGAACAGGGTGCAGTCCTCGGGGTCGGTGTGCACGACGCCCAGGATCGAGGTCAGGACGGCGACGGTGTCCTCGAGCGTCAGGCCCCCTGCGGCGTGCACCGCCATCATCTCGCCGAGGCTGACGCCGAGGACGGCGTCCGGCTCGACGCCGGCGTCGCGCCACAGCGCGAGCTGGCCGAGCTGCACGAGCCCGAGCAGGACGAGCTCGTCGCGCTTGGTCGGCGCCGCGACGCCGGCCTCGAACGCCGGCAGCGGGTCGTAGCCCGTGCGGTCGGCGACGATCGGGGCACACTCGCGCACCGTGTCGCGGAACGCGCGCTCGGCGGCGTACAGGTCGGTCGCCATGCCCGGCCAGGCCCCGGTGCCGCCGACGAAGGCGAACACCAGCCGCTCCGCTCCCCGCCGGCCGGGCAGCAGCGACGAGAGGCGGCTCATCAGGCCGCGTGGCTGGCGCGGTCGTCGCCGTACGACTCCGCGAGGTAGCCGTAGGCGGACGCCACGTCGGACCGTATGCGCTGCCACGACAGGCGCTCGCGGAAGGCTGCCGTCGTCGCGGCGTCCGGCCGTCGCTCCAGCCCTGCGCGCAGCGCGGCGACGAGGCCGTCGTGACCGCTGTCGGGATCCCAGTAGAACGCGGTGTCGCCGAGCACGTCGCGGCTGTGCCCGCGTGCGGTCGTCACGACCGAGCAGCCCGCGACGGCCGCCTCGCTGTCGACCAGGGCCGACAGCTCGTACCAGCTCGCGAGCGCGTGCACGCGGGCGCGGCGGAACATCGCCAGCGTCTCGCGGCGGTCGAGGGCGGGAAGCCACGTCAGCGACGGGTGCTCGGCGACGAACGCCTCGAAGCGGCGCGCGTACGCCCGGTGCCGGGGGTTGGGCGCCCCGACGAACACGAGCGGCACGCCGGCGTCGACGGCGGCGCGCGCGAGGCCGAGCTGGTTCTTGCGCGCCTCGACCCGCGCGACGCAGAGGACGAACTCCGCGGGCAGCGGAGGCAGCGACACGTCCTCGTCGAGCCAGTCGCCGCCGTTGCGGATCAGCTCCGTCGGTTGCGGCTCGACGCCGAAGTCGCGGACGACCGCCTCGGTCTCGCGGGGGGAGGCGACGAACCATGCGTCCGCCCGTTCGAGGATCGCCCGCTGGCGCTTGGCGGTCCCGCCGGCGAGCTGCGCCGCGGCCTCGCTCCAGAGCCGCGGCCTCCCCGCCGCCTGCACGACGCCGCGCAGGCGCAGGAAGCCGTCGAGCCCGACGACCGACGACACCCGGCGGCTCAGCCCGTCCCGCCCGGCCGCGTGATACGCCACCTCCCACGCCCGGTCGTGGTGGACGGGCGAGAGCACGACGCGGTCGGCACACGAGCGCGCGACGTCCATGTGCCTCGCCGCCTCGAGCGGCCAGTCGACGTTGAAGACGTGCGCGACGTCGAAGCGCCCGGCGGGCCGGCCGGCGCCGACGTGCAGCACGGCCTCGCCGCCCCGATCGGTGACGGCGCGCGCGTACTGCCGCAGCTGCTCGGCCGTTCCCCCCACGACGCGATCGGTGTCGGCTCGGAGGAAGAAAGCGGCACGCATCAGACCAAAACCGTACCGGCCGTCTCGCGGGTCATCGCGCCGGGACCGCGGGCATCGGGTACCTGAGCTCGCTGTACACGTCCGCGACGATGCGCGCCACCGTCATCGGGAACGCCGCGACGTGGACCGCCAGCACGATCGCGTCGCGGGGATGGCGCACGGTCGCCGCCGTGAGGAACGCGAGCGGGTACAGCGCGACGTAGAACTCGTTCATCGCGATGCGGTAGGTGCCGCCCGCCGCCGGCGCGGCGACCACGAGGCTGCCGCCCCAGCGCCGTATCCGCCGCGCCTCCAGCAGCGCGTAGAGCGGCAGCAGGACCGCTGCGACCGCGCCGCCGGCGACCGCGAGCAGCGCTCCGAAGGCGACGAGCTCCGCCGGGAACAGGACGTAGGTCCCGACCCGCCGGGCGCGGTCGGGATCGGCGCGCGCGAACGTCCGCAGCCCGCTGCGGCCGTCGGCCTCGAGGTCGCCGAGCTGGTGCCACGTCACCCCGCGCAGGCCGTGGGCGAGCGCCCCCGCCCCGACCACGAACGGCCATGCGCCGTCGCACGAGCGGCCGGTCTCGGCGAGCACGGCGGCCGCGACCAGCAGGTGCGGGAAGAGGTGGGCGCCCGTCGCGTCGGCGATCGCCCCCGCGGCGCCGCGGCCCTTCAGCCGCACCGGGGGGACGGAGTAGAGCGCGAAGGCGAGCCACGCCCCGCCGTAGACGGCGAGCGCGGCGGGGTCGTCCCGCCACGCGGCCACCGCGATGGCGAGGCCCGCGCCGGCGGCGAGCGCGATCGCCGCGTACGCGGCGCGCGGCGAGCGGCCCTCGAGGCGGTTGGGCTTGCCGGCGAGACGGTCGGACTCCCGGTCGGTGAGGTCGTTGAGGACGCTCACGTACACCGCGCCCGGCAGCAGCGCGGCGAGCACGACGAGCAGGGCGCCGGCCGTGTCGGCCACCGACGCACCGGCCATGAACGCCGTGGCGTAGCCCGTTCCGAGGACGGGCGCCAGCTTGTGCTCCCACCACTCGCCGGCGCGAACCACGCCGAAGACCACCGCCATGGCGCCACGCTATCGCGTGCGATGGCGCAAGTCGCGTATGGTCAGCAGGTGCGGAGATTCGCCGTCGTGAGCTCTTGCCCCGAAAAGTGGGGCGGCAGCGAGGAGCTGTGGTGGCAGGCGGCGCTCGCGCTGCGCGAGCGCGGGCACCGCGTCGACGTCCTGAAGACCAACGTCGACGACGCCCATCCCCGCATCCGCGACCTGCGCGCGGCAGGGTGCTCGGTGCGCGACCTCGATCGCGCGCGGACCTATCGGGCCTCCGCCGCCGCCAGCTCGCTGCTGCCCGCACGGCACGGGCTCGACAAGAAGCGCCGCGACCTCCTCGCGGCGGCGGTCGCGCTCGCGGCACGGCGCCCGCACCTCGCGATCGTCACGCAGGGGCAGAACTTCGACGGCGCGCACCTCGGCCTCCTGTGCGACTGGCTGCGGATCCCCTACGTGATGGTGGCGCAGAAGGCCTCGGAGCTGCACTGGCCCGCGGACTGGGCGCGGCCGCATCTCGGCCGGGTGTTCGCCGCGGCGCGCCGCTGCGTCTTCGTCTCCGAGCACAACAAGCGGCTCACCGAGCACCAGATCGGCGCGCCGATCGAGCGGGCGCTCATCATCCGCAACCCGGTGCTCGTCGACCGCGACGCGCCGCTCCCGTGGCCCGCGAGCGGCAACGGGAACGGGGACGGTCCGCTGCGCCTGGCGTGCGTGGCGCGCCTCTTCCCCGCGGAGAAGGGCCAGGACCTCCTGCTGGACGCGCTCGCGCGCGACCGCTGGCGGGCGCGCCCGGTCCGCGTGGGGTTCTTCGGCGAGGGCGCGAACCGCGACGGGCTCGCGGGCATGGCGCGCACCCTCGGCCTCGACAACGTCTCGTTCGAGGGCCAAGCGCCCCGCATCGTCGACGTGTGGCGCACCCACCACGCGCTCGTCCTCCCCTCCCGCGCCGAGGGGCTGCCGCTCTCGGTGGTGGAGGCGATGGCCTGCGGCCGCGTGCCGGTCGTCACCGACGTCGGCGGCACCGCGGAGGTCGTCGAGGACGGGGTGAGCGGGTTCGTCGCGCCCGCCCCCACCGTGGCGGCGGTCGACGACGCGCTCGAGCGCGCGTGGGCGGCCCGCGACGACTGGCCCGCCATCGGGCGGACGGCTGCGAGCCGCATCGGCGAGCTGGTGCCGCGGGACGGCGGCGGCGAGCTGGCCGACCTCGCGCTCAGCGAAGCCGCGGGCGCCGGACGCCGCGCCGCGCGCGGCGCCTAGCGGAAGAAGCGCCCGAAGAGCGGGCCGCGGACCTCCTGCGGCGTGATGCGCCCCGCCGCGACGATCGCCTGCATCGCGCGGCCGGGGACGACCTCGACGCGGTTGCGCGCGAGGCCGTCGACGCCCACTCTGGCGCAGTGCTCGGCGTCGACCCACGCCGGCTTCGGGATGACGTTCTCGATCGGCGTCGGCCCGCTGACGTCGAAGAACTACGTCTCGACCGGGCCGGGGCCCAGGGCGGTCACGGCGATCGCGTGCGGCTTGAGCTCCTCGTGGATCGCCTGGGTGAACGACCGCGCCCACGCCTTCGCCGCGCCGTAGCCGGCCATGCGCGGCAGCGGCGCGTAGCCCGCCGTCGAGGCGACGTTCAGGATCGCGCCCGACCCGCGCTCGACCATGCCGGGCAGGAAGCGCCCGGTGAGGTCGGCGACCGCCTCGACGAGGATGCGCAC
>DASZDF010000545.1:0-6536 GCA_035942275.1 Solirubrobacteraceae bacterium
CATCCTCGCCGAGGCGACCAACGCGCTGCTCGGCGCCGGCGCCCTCCAGCAGGCGCTCGACCGGATCGGTCGCAGCGTCGCGATCGCCTGATCACCGAAACCCAGGAGAAACCACCAGTGCTCGATACCGCCCCCGCCCCCAGCACGCAGGAGACCGTCGCCCTCGCCGCCCGCGCCGTCACGCGCACCTACGGCGAGGGCGACGCCACGGTCCACGCGCTGCGCGGCGTGAGCCTCGACGTGCCGGCCGGCCAGTTCACGGCCATCATGGGGCCCTCGGGCTCCGGCAAGTCGACGCTCATGCACCTGCTCGCCGGCCTCGACCGCCCCAGCCAGGGCACCGTCGAGATCGGCGGCGAGGACGTCACCCGCATGAAGGACGCCCAGCTCACGAAGCTGCGGCGCCGCCATGTCGGCTTCGTCTTCCAGGCGTTCAACCTCCTCCCGGTGCTGAGCGCCGAGGAGAACGTGACGCTCCCGCTCGCCATCGCCGGCCGCAAGGTCGACCGTGCCGCACTGGACGCGCTCCTGCAGCGCATGGGCCTCGACGACCGCCGCGACCACCGCCCGTCGGAGCTGTCGGGCGGGCAGCAGCAGCGCGTCGCAATCGCCCGCGCGCTGATCACCAAGCCGACGGTGCTGCTCGCCGACGAGCCGACCGGCAACCTCGACTCGACGAGCGGCCACGAGGTGCTCACCCTCCTGCGCGAGGCCGTCGAGCTCGACGGCCAGACGACGGTCATGGTCACCCACGACCCGCGCGCGGCGGCCACCGCCGACCGCGTGCTGTTCCTGGCCGACGGCCGCATCGTCGGCGACATGGCCCAGCCGAACGAGGCGCAGATCCTCGCGGCGATGAAGGAGCACTCCTGATGCGACGCCTGACCCTCAAGGGACTGGCCGCGCGCCCGTTGCGCACGGCCCTGACCACCCTGGCCATCGTGCTGGGGGTCGCGCTCGTCAGCGGTGCGCTCACGCTCACCGACACGCAGCGCAAGGGCGCCGACGCGCTGTCGTCGGCGTCGTACGACGGCACCGACGCCGTCGTCTCCGCCAAGACCGCGTTCGCGGTCGACTCGTCCGAGGACTGGGCGATCCAGAAGCCGACGATCGCCGCGTCGACGCTCGAGAAGGTGCGCGCGGTGCCGGAGGTCGGCGTCGCCGTCGGCGACGTCACCGACCAGAACGCGAAGCTCATCGGCAAGGACGGCAAGCCGATCGGCGAGGGCCCGTACTTCGGCGTCGGCTACGACTCCCGGGCCGAGGGCGCCGACCGCGTCTCGCCCTTCCGGCTGAAGGACGGCCGCTGGGCCACCGGCTCCGGCGAGGTGGTCATCGACGCGACGACCGCCGAGGACGAGGGCTACACGCTCGGCGACGAGGTACGGATCGCGACGCTCGCCGGGACGAAGCCGTTCGAGATCGTCGGCGTGTCGAAGTTCGGCGAGGTCAAGTCGATCGGCGTCGCCACCACGGCGGTGTTCGACCTGAAGACCGCGCAGACGCTGTTCGGCAAGGGCGACGCGTACGACTCGATCCTCGTCGCCGGTCGCGAGGGCGGGCCGCAGGGCGCCGCCGTGCGCAGCGCGGTCGCCGCCGCGGTGCCGGAGGCGCAGGTGCAGACCGCCGCGGCGCACGACCGCTTCACGTTCGACGGCCTCGAGATGTTCATCTCGATCATCCGGACCGTGCTGCTGGTCTTCGGCGGCGTGGCGATCCTCGTCGGCGCGCTGACGATCCTCAACAGCCTGTCGATCACGGTGGCGCAGCGCACGCGTGAGCTCGGCCTCGTCCGGCTCATCGGCGCGTCGCGCCGGCAGGTGCTCTCGACGGTGATCCTCGAGGCGTTCGCGATCGGCCTGCTCGGCTCGATCGTGGGGCTCGGGGTCGGCTACGGCCTGGCCGCCGGGCTGCAGTCGCTGTTCGCGGCGCTGGGGCTCGACCTGCCGGAGGCGGGGACCGTGTTCTCGTCGACGACGATCGTCGTGTCGCTGCTCGTCGGCACCGTGATCACGACGCTCGCCGGGATCGTCCCGGCGGTGCGCGCGACGCGGATCGCGCCGGTGACCGCGCTGCGCGACGCGTCCGAGGGCTCCCGCAAGGCGGGGATCCCCGGGCGGATCGTGCGGCCGTTCGTCTCGCTCCTCGGCCGTCCGGCCGAGCGCGTGGGCGGCATCGCGGGCGTGCTGGCCCGGCGCAACTCGCTGCGGCAGCCCGGTCGCACGGCCGCCACGGCGGGCGCGCTGACCGTCGGCATCGCCCTCGTCACCGTCGTCGCCGTGCTGGCCGCCGGCCTGCGCGACACGACCGAGGGCGCGGCCGAGCGCCGGGGGCACGCGACGCACGTCGTCAGCTCGCAGGACGGCTGGTCGCCGACCGACCCGGCGATCGCGAAGGCGATCGAGGCCGCTCCGGGCGTCGAGGGCGTGACGACGATCAAGCAGGACGGCGCCCGGGCGTTCGGCGACACCGAGCGGATCAACGGGCTCGACGCCGCGACCGCGGACAAGCTGTTCTCGTTCGACTACGCGGACGGCGCGAAGACGACGGTGGCTGCGCTCGGCGCGGACGGTGCGATCGTCGACGAGGGCCTCGCGAAGGAGCGGGGCCTGGAGGTCGGCGAGCGGTTCGACATCCGCTCGGCGAACGGGACGAAGCTCGGCCTCGTCGTCAAGGGGATCGAGACGTCGCCCGTCCTCGACGCGTTCGACCTCGGGCCGATCAGCGTCAGCGACGCCGCCTACGCGACGGCGTTCGAGAACGAGCGCAACGTGTATACGTTCGTCGACGCGGACTCGACCGCGTCGGTCGAGAAGGCGCTGGCCGCGTACCCGGACGCGAAGGTGGCCGACAAGGAGCAGTTCATCCAGGACCGGATGGAGGGGATCGACATGCTGACGGCGATCTTCGCCGTGCTCCTCGCGCTGGCGGTCATCGTCAGCCTGTTCGGCATCGTCAACGCCCTCGTGCTCGCGACGTTCGAGCGGCGCCGGGAGCTCGGGATGCTCGCCGCGGTCGGCATGACGCGGCGCCAGATCCGGCGGATGGTCCGCCACGAGAGCATCGTCACCGCGCTCATGGGCGTGTCCAGCGGCATCGTCGTCGGGCTGGGGCTCGGCTACGTCGCGACGTCGGCGCTGAGCGACGAGGGGCTGACGTTCGCGGTCCCCGGCGGCACGCTCGTCGTGCTGGGCGTGGTCGGCGTCATCGCCGGCGTGCTCGCCGCGATCCTGCCCGCGCGGCGGGCGTCGCGGATGAGCCCGCTGAACGCGCTGGCGTACGAGTAAAGAGAAGGACGCGACTAGGCGGCGGCGCGACCAGCGCCGTCGCCTTCGTGCCCCGCGAGCTCCGCGCGCTCGATCTCCTCGACCGAGCCGTCGTCGTTGCGGATGCGCACGGAGGGGCGGTAGGGCTCGTTGACGTCGACCTCGACCACGACCGCGCGGCGGCCGTCGGCGAGGTCGACCTCGTAGCCCGGCGGGTACGGCATGACGACCTTGTTGAAGACCGCGACGACCTCGGGGTCGAAGGCGGTCCCGCTGCCCTGCTGGATGACGTCGACGCCGACGATCGGCGGGGCGGCCGACTTGTAGACGCGCTCCGAGGTCACCGCGTCGTAGACGTCGGCGACCGATGAGATGCGGGCGAACTGGTGGATCTTGTCGCCGGCCAGGCCGTCCGGGTAGCCCTTGCCGTCGAGGCGCTCGTGGTGGTGGCGGACCACGGCGCGGACGAGGAACGACGCGTCCTCGCCGAGCATGTCGCAGCCGATCACGGGGTGGCGGCGCATGACCTCCCACTCCTCGTCGGTCAGCTTGCCCGGCTTGTCGAGGACCTCCTTCGGGATCGCGAGCTTCCCGATGTCGTGGAGGAGGAGGCCGAGGCCGATCTTCTGGAGCCGGCTCTCGACGCCGTCGAAGCGGCGGCGGCCGGTGAAGTCGACCCAGCCGTGGTCGTGGAAGGTGCGGCGGGCGAGCAGCACCCCGAGGGCGGTGACGTCGACGACGTGCTGGAGCAGGTACTGGTCGGCGCCCATCATGTCGGCGAGGTGCAGCGCGACGTCGGGGGTGTTCTGGACCTCCTGGGTGATGAGGTCCGCCATGTCGGAGAGGTCGGCCAGCGCGTTGTCGGAGAGTCCCTTGCCCTTCGACATCGCCTCCTTGGCCTCGACGAGCGCGTTCCCGACGGCGCCGGCGGTCTTGCGCCGCGTCTCGTCGGTGACGATCGTCTGCGGGACGATGCCGTCGGAGAGCTCGTCGTCGACCCAGACCGAGCCGATCCCGTTCTCGGCCAGCGCGTGCTTGTAGCGCTCGCTGATGCTGACGCCGCGGCGCAGGAGCGGGATGCCGCTGGCACCCGCGTGGACGTCCTGCGCGAGGACTGCGCCGACCTCGATCTGGCTGACGGTGACGAGACGCATGGAACGTCCGGGTTAGTCGGCAGGGCGGGACCCGTGCTTGAGCGCTCTGGGGGTACGCTCCGCGCGTCGATGAGGCTCGCGACGTTCCTCGCTCCCGACCGCTCCGACGCACCGCTTGCGGGTGAGGTGCGCGACGACGAGATCGTCGCGTTCGCGGCGGGCGAGACCGTGCTGAGCCGGCTCGCCACCGGCGACCGGACGCAGGCGCGCGGGGAGGCGTTCCCGCTCGCCGAGGTGACGCTGCTCGCGCCGGTCCCGCGGCCGCGCGCGATCTTCGGCATCGGCCTCAACTACTCCGCCCACGCGGCGGAGGGCGGCCGGGACGCGCCGGAGGCGCCGATCGTGTTCATGAAGCTGCCGACCTCGGCCGCGCCGCCGAACGCGCCGGTGGTCTGCCCGCCGGTCGTGCGGCGCCTGGACTACGAGGGCGAGCTGGCGGTCGTCATGGGCCCCGCCGGGGCCGTCGCCGGCTACGCGGTGGCCGACGACGTCAGCGCGCGCGACCTCCAGAAGCGCGAGCCGCAGTGGACGCGCGCGAAGGGCGCCGACGGCTTCTGCCCGTACGGGCCGTGGATCACGACCGCCGACGAGGTGGAGGACCCCGAGGACCTGCGGCTGCGGACGTGGGTCAACGGCGACCTGCGTCAGGACGCCCGTACCAGCGACCTCATCTTCGGCATCGACGCGCTCGTCGCGTTCATCGCGGAGACGTGCACGCTCGAGCCGGGCGACCTCATCCTCACCGGGACGCCCTCCGGGGTCGGCGCGTTCTCCGACCCGCCGACGTTCCTGGCCTCAGGCGACGTGGTCCGGATCGAGATCGACGGCCTCGGCGCCATCGAGCACGCGATCGCCTGAAGCGGACGTCGCGTCGAGGACGTTCAGCAGCGCGTCGACCACGTCGGGGTCGAACTGCGAGCCGGCGTTCGCCGCCAGCTCGTCGCGCGCGACGGCGATCGGCATCGCGCGGCGGTACGGGCGGTCGCTGGTCATGGCGTGCAGCGCGTCGCAGGCGAAGACGATGCGGCTCGCGACGGGGATCGCCTCGGCGTGCACCCCGTCGGGGTAGCCGCGGCCGTCCCAGCGCTCGTGCTCGCCGCGGATCGCCGGCGCGAGGTGCGCGAGCGGCGGGATCGCGGCGACGATCCGCTCGCCGATCAGCGGGTGCAGGCGCATGAGCTCCCACTCCTCCTCGTCGAGCGGGCCGCGCTTCTGGAGCACGTGGTCGGGGACGCCGACCTTGCCGACGTCGTGCAGGAGCGCGACGTGCTCGACGCTGCGGATCTCGCGCTCGGAGAGCCCGAGCGCGTGCGCGACGAGCGACGCCAGCTCGACGACGCTCGCGGAGTGCTGGCCCGTGTAGTCGTCGCGCGCCTCGAGGGCGGCGAGCAGCGCGTGGACGCCGGTCATCGCGGCCTCCTCGGCCTGCTCGTCGCGCTCGAGCTCGCGGGCGACGGTCTCGGCGAGCAGGGCCAGCAGCCGCTCCTCGCCGGGCTCGAGCGGACCGCGCGGCCTGCGCGAGATGGAGGTGATGACCCCGAAGAGGCGGCCGGACGACAGGCGGACCGGCATCGCGACGAACGCCCGCATCGCGCAGTCGCTCACGGTCGGCATGTCGCGCAGCAGCTCGTGCTCGCTCGGGTCGACCAGCTCGCGCTCGATCCCGAGGTCGGTCAGACGTTGCGCGACGGTCTCGTGGACCGCGAACGCGGTCCCGATGCGGACGTCGAACGGCTCGCCGACGCCGTCGAAGGCGCGGACGACGTGATGGCCGCCCTTGACCTCGAGCAGGCACGCGATCTCGAGCCCGAGCGCCTCCCGCGCGACGCCGAGCACCTGACCGACGAGCGTCCGCTCCGACGGCGCCGGGCGGCCGGAGGCCTCGCCCGTCGCGCCCGCGCGGCGGCCGCGGCCGGTCGGCTTGGAGGAGTAGAGGCGGCCGTCGGCGCGCAGCAGCAGCGCCTCCTTCGTCGACGCGTCGGCCGGCCACGCCGCGCTGCCGTAGGACAGGCCGACGCCGAGCCCGAGGTCGGCGACCGCGGTGCGCAGCCGCTGGCCGACCCGGTGGACGTCCTCGGCCTGCGCGTCGGCGAGCACGACGGCGAACTCGTCGCCG
>DASZDF010000546.1:0-5043 GCA_035942275.1 Solirubrobacteraceae bacterium
CCGTTGCCGGACTTCCCGTTGCCGCCGAACGGCAGGTGCGCCTCCGCGCCCGAGGTGGAGTTGTTGACGCTGACCATCCCGGCGGTCACCTGCTCGCGGAAGCGGAACGCCGTGCGCGGGTCGCGCGTGTAGATGGCCGACGACAGCCCGTAGCCGTGGCCGTTGGCGAGCTGCATCGCCTCGTCCCACGACCCGAACCGCGCGACGCCGACGAGCGGCCCGAACGTCTCGGTGTTCGCCAGCTCGTCGTCGGCGCGCACGCCGGAGACGATCGTCGGGTGCACGTAGAGCCCGCCCTCGCCGGTGAAGTCGCCGCGCGGGCTCTCCGCCGTGATGCGGCCGGTCGGCCCGTGCACGGTGTGGTGCGGTCGGATGAGCCCGAGCCAGTCGTCCTCGAACCGCGCGAGGAAGCGCTCGTTCATCATCGGGCCGAAGAGGACGTCGCCCATCGGGTCGCCGACCGGCGCCGCCTCGGCCGCCGCGACGAACCGCGACAGGAACTCGTCGTGGACGCGCTCGTGCACGATCGCCGTCCCCAGCGACGTGCACCGCTGCCCCGCGGTCCCGAAGCCGCTGAACAGCGCGCCCTCCACCGCGAGGTCGAGGTCGGCGTCGTCCATCACGACGAGCGGGTTCTTGCCGCCCAGCTCGAGGCACGGCGACTGGAGGTGGCGCCCGCACAGCTCCCCGATCCGCCGCCCCACCGGCGTCGACCCCGTGAAGCCGACCTTGCCGACGAGGCCCGCCCCCAGTGCGCCGTCGAGCCCCTCGAAGGCGTCGGCGCCGGTCGCGTGCACGAGCTCGAGCACGCCGCCGGGCAGCCCCGCGGCCCGCAGGACCGCCGCCAGCGCCTCGGCGCACGCGGCGGCGTACTCCGCCGGCTTCCACACCGCCGTGTTCCCGCACAGCAGCGCGGGCACGAGGTACCACGACGGCACCGCCATCGGGAAGTTGCCGGCGGTGACGATCGCCGCGACGCCGACCGGCGTCCGGTACGTGAAGAGCTGCTTGTCCGGCATCTCGCTCGGGACGGTCTGGCCGTAGAGGCGGCGTCCCTCGCCGAGGAAGAAGTGCGCGGTGTCGACGACCTCCTGCACCTCGCCGAGCGCCTCGGCGTACGGCTTGCCGATCTCGCGCGTGATCGTGCGCGCGAGCGCCTCCTTGTTGACGGCGACGAGCACCGCCATGTTCGCGACGACCTGGCCGCGGACCGGCGGCGGGGTCGCCGCCCACTCGCGCTGGGCCCCGTGCGCGCGGCGGCACGCGTCCACGAACCCCGCCGGCCCGGAGAGCTCGCCCTCGAAGACGACCTCGTCGAGGTTGGCGGGGTTGCGGTTGACCTGCACTAGCAGTGGTTGACGGGCGTGCCCTCCACCGAGTGCCGCAGCCCGCGCGCGTCGAGCAGCAGCGGGATCACCGGCTCGGCGGCCTGGCCCATCGGCACGAACGCGCCGCCGCCGGACCGCTTCGAGCGGATCCCGAGGAGGTCGAGCACGGTGCGCGTCTCCGCGGCCTGCTGGGCCGTCAGCCGATACCCGCAGGGCGGCGGGTCGACGACGTCCTCGGGGGCGGGCTCCTGGTTGTCGGCGCCGCCGAAGTAGACGGGCTCGCTGCCGTCGCGGCCCTCCTGCGTCTTGCGGATCGCGGCGCCGGCGGTGACGCCGCGCGCCTCGTCGCCGCGCTCGCGGATGAACCGCAGGACGGATGCGCTGACCTCCATGTGCGCCGCGACGCGCCGCCTCTGCACGGCCGCCTTGCTGATCAGCTCGAGCGGCGTGTTGCGCGGGTCCTCGGTGACGGCGGTCTCGACCAGCACGCCGAGCGAGTGCCGCAGGCCCATCGCGTTGCGCATGATCCCCTCGTCGCCGTCGCCGGCGCTCTGGTGGATGTCGTTGCCGGCGAGCTCGTACTGGCCGTACTCGTCGGCGCTGTAGCCGGCGTCCTCGCTGTCGGGGAGGATGTAGGAGCGGCCGAGCTCCTCGGCGAGGTCGTGCACCCGGTCGTCGATGTTGAGGTTGCGCGGCCAGAGGTACAGGACCTCGTCGTCGTACACGCCCGGGATCGACGGGCCGTACTCGTGGAGGTCGAGCGCGACCTCCGGCTTCCAGTCGCGGACGATCCTGGCCATCGCGCGCGCCTCGGGCGTCTCCAGGTTGAGGTGGTCGCGGTTGACGTCGACGCCGTCGGAGTTCCCGCGGGTGTTCGCCTCGCGCCCGTCGGGGTTGGCGGCGGGGACGAAGAGGAACGAGCGGGTGGCCAGCAGCTCGAGCGTCGCCGGGTCGTCGGCGAACGCGAGGTCGCGCAGGACCTTCAGGCACGCCTCGCGGCCCGCCGGCTCGTTGCCGTGCTGCGAGCAGACGAAGAGGACGGTGGGCTGGCGCAGCGCCTCCTTCTGCGTCGGCGGCGTGTCGCCGATGCGGACGAGGTGCAGCGGGCGCTCCTCGGCGGTCTTGCCGATGACGTCCACCGCGACGCGGCTCGACTGGCGGTCGACGGTCTCGAGGAACGCGACCTCCTCCTCGTGCGTGGTCCACGACGCGCCGTTGCGCTGCTCGAACCCGGTGAGGGGAGCGGCGGCGGCGGGGACGGCGGCCGCGAGCGTGGCGGCGCCGGTGAGGGCGAGCAGGAGGAGGTGGCGCATACCGGTCAGAACGGCGGTGCGCCGGGGAACTTGCGGTGGGCATTGATCGGTTGACTTCCGACGCCCCTCTCCGGATAGGGTCCGGGGGGACCGGCCCCATGTCCTTCGCGTCCCCACAGTTCGAGCTCAGCGACGAGTCGCTCAACGACGACACGCACCTGATCGCCGTCCGCGGCGAGGTGCACGTGTCGACCGCGCCGGAGTTCTCCGAGCGCCTGAACGAGGCGATCGCCACGGGCAAGACCGGCGTCGTCATCGACATGACCGACGTCGAGTTCATCGACTCCACCGGGCTGAGCGTGCTGCTCAACGCGCTGCGCCGGGTCACGCGCCAGCAGGGCAACCTCGCGCTCGTCGTCTCGAACCCGACCGTGCTGCGCCTGTTCGAGATCACGCGCCTGGACTCGACCTTCGACATCGCGCCGACGCGCGACGAGGCCGTCTCCCGGGTTCAGCGCAACGGCGGCGGCAGCGACGACGGCGAGCCGTAGGCGCCGAGCGCCTCCGGGATCTCGACCGAGCCGTCCTCACGCTGCCCGTTCTCGAGCAGGGCGATGACCCAGCGGTCGGTGACCGCCGTGCCGTTCAGCGTGTGGACGACCTCGGGCTTGCCGCCCTCGGGCCGGTAGCGGATGTTGAGGCGCCGCGCCTGGAAGTCGGTGGTGTTCGAGCACGACGTCAGCTCGCGGTAGTCCCCCTGACCGGGAAGCCACCCCTCGCAGTCGTACTTCTTCGCCGCGCTGGCGCCGAGGTCGTCGACGGCGATGTTGACGACGCGGTACGGCAGGCCCAGCTCCTGCAGCATCTCCTCCTCGATCGCGAGGATGCGCTCGTGCTCGGCCGCCGAGTCCTCCGGGCGGACGAACGAGAACATCTCGACCTTGTTGAACTGGTGGACGCGGAAGATGCCGCGCGTGTCGCGCCCCGCCGCCCCGGCCTCGCGCCGGAAGCACGGCGAGAAGGCGGCGTACCGGCGGGGGAGTTGGTCCTCGTCGAGGATCTGGTCGGCGTGCAGCGAGGCGAGCGGGACCTCGCTCGTGCCGGCGAGGTAGAGCGGGTCGTCGGCGAGACGGTAGATCTGCTGCTCGGTGTCGGGGAGCATGCCGGTGCCGTAGAGCGCCTCCTCGCGGACGAGGACCGGCGGCAGCACCGGCTCGTGCCCGTGCGCCCCGACGCGGTCGAGCGCCCACCGCATGAGCGCCAGCTCGAGCAGCACGAGGTCCCCGCGCAGGTACGCGAAGCGCGAGCCGGCGACCCGCGCGCCGGCCTCCATGTCGATGCGCTCGCCGGCGAGCTCGAGGTGGTCCTTCCCGGTCCGGCCGGCCTCCCCGACCTCCCGCAGGACCGTGTCCTCCGGCGGCGCGTCGGGGTCCACGAGGTTCGGCAGCGTCTGGAGCAGCGCCCGCAGCTGCGCCTCGACCTCGACGCGCTCGGCGTCGAGCCGCTTCACCTCGGCGGCGACCTGCTGCATCGTGGCGAGCGCGTCCGAGGCGTCCCCACCCGACTTCTTCGCGCGCGCGATCTCCTCGCCCGCCTGCTTCTGCTCGGCGCGCCGGGCCTCGAAGGCGGCGAGGGAGCCGCGATGGCGCTCGTCGGCGGCGAGGATCTCGTCGACGATCGCGGCGTCGGCGCCGCGGCGGGTCAGCGCCTCCCGCACGGCCTCGGGCTCGCGCCGGATGCGCTTGATGTCGAGCATCGCGCCGCGCCTAGGGCGTCTCGCCGCCGGACTGCGGCGAGATCGGCTTCTCGGCGTCGCGACCGGCGTACTTCGACAGGTACTCGGCGACCTTGCGGGCGTCGTCGCCCACGACGATGTTCTCGGGCATGATCGCGCCGGAGAACCCGCCGTTGCGGATCGCGTACAGGATCGCGTCGACCGCCTCGGGCCGCGTGTTGAAGTTCGGGCCGTCGGTGCGCTCGCGGTCGCGGACGTTCACCGCGGAGCCCTGCGTGCCCGCCGAGCCGAGCGTGTGGCAGCCCGAGCACTTGTCGTTGAAGATCAGCGCGCCGTCGCGGATCCGCTCGTTCTCGCCGGGGTCCAGCTCGATCGATTCCTTGCCGCACGCAGCGAAGACCGACGCCGCCAGTGCGGGCAGGACGAGCAGCTTGAGGCGACGGCGGGTCATCGCGGGCCGGAACCATACGAGAATGCCTCGCCCCATGCCCCTGCGCGCCGCCCTCCTCGCCGCCCTCGTCACGGCCGCCACGATCGTCGCGGGCTGCGGCGACGAGGAGCCCGTGCGCGTCGACGGCCGCACGCTGCGCGTGGAGCTCGACGAGTTCCGGATCCTTCCCCAGAACGTCGACGTCGGCCGCGGGCGGCTGCGCATCGTGGCGACGAACATCGGGCGGCTGCCGCACAACGTGAAGGTCGTGCGGCTCGACGAGGAGGACCGCGAGGC
>DASZDF010000547.1:0-3087 GCA_035942275.1 Solirubrobacteraceae bacterium
CGGGTCGGCCATGGCGACGAGCAGGACGCGCTCGTCGACGTACGCGACCGGGCAGGCCTCGTAGCGGCGGGCGGCGGCGGGCGCGAGGAGGTTGGTCGCGGCCATGTCGACCGGGAAGCTGTTGAGGTCCAGGTGGTCCAGTCCGTGGCGCTCGGCGACGGCGCGGGCGAGCTGGTCCGCCGTGATGTCGCCGCTCTCCAGCAGGATCTTCTCGGCGGGGATGCCGCGGGTGCGGCCCTCCTGCTTGGCCTGGTCCGCGCGGGTGCTCTCGGCGAAGCCGAGCCCGACGATCACGTCCGCGAGCGGCCTGGCGCTGCCGCCCGGGCGGGTCGGGGGCGTGATGCCGTCCCATTGGGAGGCCGGCGAGCTGGCGGTGTCGAGCGGCTGCAGATGCATGGCGTGGGTGGACCCCTGGCCCCCTTGTCGGCATCGGGACTGGGTTCCTTAGTTGCCGTCACGCGCGGCTCGGCGCATGGCGTCCAGGGGCGCCTCGCGTCCCGTCCAGCGCTCGAAGCTCAGGGCGCCCTGGCGGACGAGGATCTCGAGGCCGTCGATCGTGCGGGCGCCGAGCTGCTCGGCGCGGCGCAGCAGCGCGGTCGCGCCGCTCCGGTAGACGAGGTCGACGACGGTCGCGAAGCCCTCCGGGTCGGCGGGGATGGCGTCCGGATCGTCCATGCCCACTGGCGTGCAGTTGACGAGGCATTCCGCGGGCACCGGCTCGGTCACGAGCGCCGCGCGCATGCCGTTTGCCCGCTCCGGGGTCCGCGCCAGGACGCTCACCTCCGTGCCGGCCTCGCTCAGCGCCCACGCGACCGCCCGTGCGCTTCCGCCGGCGCCGAGGACCAGGGCGGTCGCCGGAGCGTCTCCGAGGGCGGCCAGCAAGCCTGGCGCGTCGGTGTTGTCCGCCTCGATGGCCTCGCCCTCGAACGTCAGCGTGTTCGCGGCGCCGATCTCGGTCGCTCTGGGCGTGGCCGTCGTCGCCGCCGCGAGGGCGGCGGCCTTGTGCGGCATCGTCACGTTCACGCCCGCGAACCCGGCGCCGCCGAGGGCGCGGATCGTCTCCTCCGCGAGCTCCGGCGGGATCGGGACGCGCTGGTAGCGGTGGTCGTGGAGGCCGAGCGCCTCGAACGCGGCCTGGAACATCGCGGGCGAACGGCTGTGGTCGACCGGCCAGCCGACGACGCCGAAGCGCCTCACCACGGCTCGGGTCGGCCCTCGTGGAAGAAGCCGCCGGTGGGCCCGTCGTCGGGCACGAGCGCGAGGCTGGCGATGTGCTCGGCTGCCTGCTCCGGCGTCCGCTGCGCGTACGGGGCCATGCGCGTGCCGACGTTGCCGGGGTCGACGGCGTTGATCTTGACGCCGGTCCCGTCGAGGCGGCTCGCGAGGATGTGGGTGAGCGCGTTGAGGCCGGCCTTCGAGACCGAGTAGGCGGGGGCGGCGGGCCACAGCCCGCCGGCGAACGAGCCGGCGCCGCTCGAGACGTTGACGATCCTCCCCCAGTCGTTGGCGATCATGCCGGGGAGGAACGCTCGGCAGGTGCGCCAGGCGCCGAGGAGGTTCGTCTCGATCAGCGCGGCGACGCGCTCGTCGTCCTCGGTGATCGGGTCCTGCCCCTCGTCGAGGATGGCCGCGTTGTTGACGAGCACGTCGACGACGCCCGCCTTCTTCGCCGCCTGCCTGACGGAGTCGTCGCTGCGGACGTCGAGGCGGATCGGGGTGGCGCCGATCGCGTCGGCGGCCTCGCGGATCGAGGCCTCGTCGCGGCCGGCGACGAGCACCTCGAGCCCTTCGGTATGCAGGCGCTCGGCCACCGCGCGGCCGATGCCGCGGTTCGCGCCGGTGACGAGGGCGCGTCTAGCCATCGCCGGCCGGCGACTTGCCGCCGAGCCGCTCGCGCGCCTCGTTGTAGGCCGCGACGTCCCGCTCGAAGTCCTGGATCGTCGAGGAGAAGTTGTGCGCGCCGTTCCCGCCGGGCTTCACCACGTAGTACTTGTAGTCGACCTTGGCCGGGTTCGCGGCGGCCTTGATCGAGCTGAGGCCCGGGCTCCCGATCGGCGTCGGCGGCAGCCCCGCGCGCCTGCGGGTGTTGTAGGGCGAGTCGATGTTGAGCTCGGAGCGCTTGAGCGGCTGGCTCCAGTTGCGCACCGCGTACCTGATCGTGGCGTCGATCCCGAGCGGCTCGCCCGCGCGCAGGCGGTTGTAGATGACGGCGGCGATGAGCGGGCGCTCCTTCGGCAGCGACGCCTCGCGCTCGACCATCGAGGCGATGATGAGGACGTCGTAGACGCTGAGGTTGCGGCGCTTCGCCCGCTTGAAGTCGACCTCCGCGACGTTCTGCTCGAACGCCGCGAGCTGCTGCTTGACGAGCTTCGTGGCGTCGGCGCCCGGCGTCAGCTCGTAGGTCGCCGGGAAGAGGAAGCCCTCGAGCGTCTTCGTGTTCTTCGGCGCGCCGTACTTCGCGGGTCGGAAGCCCTTCTGAGTGTCGGAGGCGTCCGTGTAGCTGCCCGCGAGCCCGGCCTCCTTGACGATCGGCGCCGTCTCGGTTCGCGATCGGCCCTCGGGGACGAGGACCTTGATCGTGCGCGGCGTCGCCGGGTCGTTGCCGAGGGCGTCCAGCGCGTCGCCGTAGCTCGAGTCCTTCTTGAGCTGGTACGTCCCGGCCTTCAGGTCGGCGCCGGCGAGCCGGGCGCGGACGACGAAGAGCAGCGACGAGTCGACGATCTGGTTGTCGGCGAGGACGTCCCCGACGTCCGCGACCGTCGAGTTCGGCGGGATCCGGACCGTCACCGTCTCCCCGCCCTCGCCCTTGAACGGCTGGAAGAGGAGGTTCAGCCCGAAGAGGAACGCGCCGAGGACGACGAGCACCAGGAAGGCGAGGATCCGCCCCCGCCGCCGGCGCCGCGTCGAGAACGCGGGGGTGCCCGGGAGCGGAGGGGTCGGAGGAAGCCGCCGCTCCGCAGCGGACACGCGCTTCGCGGGCACCGGTCGCTCGGCCGGATCCCCTGCGGCCCGCCCGCTCCGCGCCCGCCGCGCAGCGGGAGGAACGATCGGCGCCCGCTCCGCCGCGCCGACGTCATCGCCGCCGAG
>DASZDF010000548.1:0-2753 GCA_035942275.1 Solirubrobacteraceae bacterium
GCTCCGGCGACCCCGCCGGCCGCTCCGGCGACCCCGCCGGCCGCTCCTCCGCCGCCGTCCGGCGAGCCTGCGGTCGCCTGCGGCGCCCCTCCCGGCCGCGGCAAGGCGAAGGCGAAGGCGACCGGGCGGCGCGTCTGCCCGCCCGGCCTCAGCGGCCGGGGGTAGCCGGGCTGTAGTGTCGTGCCGTGCCCCCCGTCTCTCGCGGCTTCCGGGGCCGGCGCCGGCCGGAGGTCGACCCGTCCCGCATCCCTCCCGGGCAGTACTTCACGCCCGACTTCCCGGTGCTGTCCGCGGGCCCCACGCCGCACACGCCGCTCGACGAATGGAGCCTGACCGTCCACGGCGCGGTGGAGCCTGCGGTGAGCTGGACGTGGGAGGAGCTCCTCGCCCTTCCGCAGGAGACGGTCAGCGTCGACATCCACTGCGTCACGAAGTGGTCGAAGCTCGACACGGAGTGGACCGGCGTGGCGGTCGACACGCTGCTCGAGGGCATCGAGACCGAGGCCGAGTACGTCACGGCGTGGTCCGACGGCGACTACACGACGAACCTCGCGCTCGAGGACCTCGTCGGCGGCCGCGCCTGGGTCGTCCACACGTACGGCGGCGAGCCGCTGGAATCCGAGCACGGCGGCCCCGCGCGGCTGCTCGTGCCTCACCTCTACTTCTGGAAGAGCGCGAAGTGGCTGCGCGGTCTCACCTTCACGACGGAGGACGAGCCCGGCTTCTGGGAGGCGTACGGCTACCACAACCGCGGGGACCCGTGGCGCGAGCAGAGGTACTGGAGCGACTGAACCGCGGCCCGCGGGTCGTGTGGCAGACGGCGACGGTCCGCGAGACCACCGCCGAGACGCCCCGCGCGCGGACGATCGCCTTCGACGTCCCCGACTGGCCCGGCCACCGCGCCGGCCAGCACGTCGACGTGCGGCTGACCGCCGAGGACGGCTACCAGGCACAGCGCTCGTACTCGATCTCCTCGGCGCCCGAGCTCGACGCGATCGAGCTGACGGTGGGGCTCGTCGAGGACGGCGAGGTCTCGCCCTACCTCGTCGAGGAGCTGCGCCCCGGCGACCAGATCGAGCTGCGCGGCCCCATCGGCGGCTACTTCACGTGGTCGGTCGAGCAGGGCGGCCCGCTCCTGCTCGTCGGAGGGGGCTCCGGCCTCGCCCCGCTCATGGCCATGCTGCGCCACCGCGCCGCGCGCCAGGGCGACGCCGTGGCGCACGTGCTGGCGTCGGCGCGCACGGGCGAGGACGCGCTCTACCGCGACGAGCTCGCGCGCATCGAGCCGGGCGCGACCTGGACCTTCACGCGCGCCGCGCCGGCCGGCTGGACCGGCTTCGCGCGCCGCGTCGACCAGGCGATGCTCGAGGCCGTCGGCCCCGGGCCGGACGCCGGAGCGCGCTGCTACGTCTGCGGCCCGACGCCGTTCGTCGAGAGCGTCGCCGAGCTGCTCGTCGGCGCGGGCTACGACCCGCGCAGCATCCACGCCGAGCGCTTCGGCCCGACGGGAGACGCATGACCGACCGGCACACCGACGGCAACGGCGTCGCGGGGCTCCTCGCGCAGGTGCTCGTCGTCGAGCCCACGACGGTCGAGCGGAAGTGCCAGGGCTGCGGCGACGTGAGCCCGCTGGGCGCGCACCGCGCCTACCACGGCGCGAGCACGGTCCTGCGCTGCCCCGGGTGCGACGCGCCCGCGGTCCAGATCGGGATGGTCGGCGAGCGCGTCGCGGTCCGCTGGTTCGGGATGTTCCGCGTGTAGGCTCAGCAGCGCCGGAAAAGTGGCAATCACCGCCGTGGCGGGTTAGGCTGGGCCACAGAGCCTGACCATGGCGACGGCGACGGACCGCTCTCTCGATCTTCTCCTTCGCGCGCGCGGGGGCGACCTCGATGCCCTCGCCGAGCTCTACGCCCTGCACGGAGAGCGGATCGTCGACTACGCGCGGCGCGTGGTGGGCTTCGACGTCGGAGCGGCGGAGGCGGCGCACGCCGGGTTCCTGACGCTGATCCAGGGCGTCGGCCGGATCGACAGCGTCCCCGACGTCGGGATGCTGCTCTTCCGCGCGACGCGCGCGGCCGCCCTGAGGATCGCGCAGGAGGACCGCGCCGCCGTCAAGGCGGCTGAGGAGGACGCCGCCGCGGCGGCGCCCGTCGAGCCGGCCGACCCGGTCGACCGCGCCAACCTCGAGCTGCCGGTCCCGCAGCGCGAGGCGCTCGCGCTGCGAGAGGTCGAAGGCCGTTCGTTCGCCGAGATCGGCGAGCTGACCGGCGTTGCGCCGGAGGTCGCGGCGCGGCGAACGTGGCGGGCGCGCGGGCGGCTGCACGGGCTGCTCCAGCCGGTCGTGGCCGGGTCGAGGCTGCTCGGCTCCACCGACTGCGAGCGCGCGCTCACGCTCCTCACGCTCCGGGAGGACGGGCCGCTCGACCCGGAGGACGAGCGCTGGCTGCAGGAGCACCTGGCGGCCTGCGACCGCTGCGGCGACGTGCCGACGATCATGGCGCTGGCCGGCGAGCGCTACCGCACGTGGATCCCCGCGGCGATGCTGCTGAAGGAGATCGGCGAGCACCTCATGACGCGCGCCGACGCGGTCGTCGCCGCGTTCGACTCGCTGACCGAAGAGGCGTACGGGGCCGCTAGGGATCGGGCGCCGGAGTCACGCCTGCGCCGAGCCACGCGACGCGCGGCGCCGGTGACCGCCGCGGGCGTCGCCGGTGTCGCGGCGACGGCGGCCGGCGGTCAGACGGCGTCCGCCC
>DASZDF010000549.1:0-2617 GCA_035942275.1 Solirubrobacteraceae bacterium
GTCGAGGAGCTGCTGCCCGTCGCGGCGCCGGCCCCGGCCTAGAGCCCGTGGTGCGGCCACTCGGGCCGCCGCCCCTCCTTGAACGCGCTTGCGCCGATCGCGTGCGAGTCGCGGCGCAGGAACATCGACATCGTCGCCTCCGCCTCGTTGCGCAGCCGCTCCTCGAGCGTCCGGCCGACGTTCCGCATCAGCGTCTCCTTGTCGACGCGGATCGCGCCCTGGGGGAGCGCCGCGATCTCGTGGGCGAGCTCGACGGCGCGGCCGAGCGCGTCGTCGGCGCCCTCGTTGACGAGCCCGATCCGCAGCGCCTCCTCGGCGTCCACGGCGCGGCCGGTGATAATGAGCTCCATCGCCTTCGCGTAGCCGACGACGAGCGGCAGCCGGACCGTGAGCCCGTCGCCGGCGACGATGTTCCACCGCCGCTCGAGCGCGCCGAATGCGGCGGTCGGCGCGGCCACGCGGATGTCGGCCAACAGCGCGGTCTCGAGTCCCGCGGCGACCGCCCAGCCGTTCACCGCCGCGATCACCGGCTTGAACACGTCGACCCGCCGCGTGTAGCCGCACACGCCCGGCAGGTTGTAGAGGTCGCGGCGGAACTCGTCGTAGTCGGGCCGAGGCCACTCGGCGGCGTCGGCGAGGTCCCAGCCCGCGCAGAACGCGTCGCCCGCTCCCGTGATCACGAGGACGAACGCGTCGTCGTCGTCGCGGAAGCGCTGCCACGCGTCGTGCAGCTCGGCGTTCATCTGGCGGCTGATCGCGTTGCGCTGCTCCGGGCGGTCGTAGGTGAGCACGACGACGTGCCCGTCGCGCTCGTAGCGGAGGGTCTCGTAGGACATGGCGATGAGTTTCACGATGTGCGACGGTCTTGGTAGGGATGGCGCGTCTGCGACTGCGAGGAGCCCTGAGGCAGCGGGCCGGTGGTGAGGCCGAGCACGAGCTCGACGGCACCACGGTCCTCGAGCTGCTGCGCGCGCTGGAGCGCGAGCATCCGGCCCTCGAGGGCTGGGTCCTCGACGAGCGGGGGCGCATCCGCCAGCACATCAACGTGTTCGTCGGCGGCGAGCAGGGCGTGGAGGAGACCGCGGTCGCATCGGGCGACCGCGTCGAGGTGATTCCGGCGATCTCAGGAGGGTGAGCGCGTGACCGAAGTGGTCGTGGGGACGAAGAAGGGCCTGTTCGTGCTCGAGGGCGATCCGCGCTCGGGCTTCGAGGTGACCGCGCGCGCCTTCGCCGGCGAGCCGGTGGAGTGTGCGGTGCGCGACCCGCGCAGCGGGCGCATCTTCGCGGGGATGACCTCCCCGTTCTACGGGCCGAAGATCTTCTACGCCGACGACCCGAGCGGCGACTGGACGGAGGCCCAGGGCGTCGCATTGCCCAAGGACGGCGACGAGGCGCTGAAGCGGATGTGGGTCATCGTGCCCGGCGACCGCGACGGGACGCTCTACGCGGGCGGCGACCCCGGCGTCCTCTTCGAGAGCCGCGACGACGGCGAGACGTGGGAGCTCAACCGCGCCCTGTGGGAGCACCCGACCCGCGACAAGTGGCAGCCGGGCGGGGGCGGGCTGTGCCTGCACTCGATCGTCCCCTGGCCGGGCGAGCCGGACCGCCTGACCGTCGCCGTCTCGGCCGCCGGCGTCTGGCACACCGAGGACGGCGGCGAGACCTGGGAGCGGGGGAACCAGGGGCTGCTTCCCCGCTACCTGCCCGAGGCCCCGTCGGATGACGGCGACGAGGAGATCGGCCTCTGCGTCCACCGCCTCGACCGGGCGCCGACGAAGCCCGAGCGCATGTTCATGCAGTTCCACGGCGGCGTGTACCGCTCCGACGACGCGGGCCGCTCCTGGAGCGACATCGGGACCGACAACGGCCTGCCCTCCGACTTCGGCTTCCCGGTCGTCGTCGATCCCGCCGACCCGGACAGTGCGTACGTCATCCCGCTCAACGCCGACATGGACCGCGTCACCCCCGAGGGCCGCGTGCGCGTCTACGAGACGCGCGACGCCGGCGCGTCGTGGGCGCCGCGCGGCGACGGGCTGCCCGACGAGCACGCCTACCTGACCGTCCTGCGCCGGGCGTTCGACCGCACCGGCGAGGGCGACGGCCTCGAGCTGTACTTCGGCGCGACGTCCGGCGAGGTCTTCGGCTCGGGCGACGCGGGCGCGACGTGGTCGACCGCCGCGCTGCGCCTGCCGCCGGTGTACTCGGTGACGGCCACGTCGTGAGCGACTTCCTCGCGCTTCACCACGGCGACCGCGGGCCGCTCCTGATCCCCAACCCGTGGGACGCGGGCTCCGCGAAGCTCCTCGAGTCGCTCGGGTTCGAGGCGCTCGCCACCACGAGCAGCGGGTTCGCGGCGACGCTCGGCCGCCTCGACTACGGCGTCACGCGCGACGAGGCGCTGGCGCACTCGGCGACGATCGTCGCGGCGACGTCGCTCCCCGTCTCCGCCGACCTCGAGAACGGCTTCGCCGACGACGCGGCCGAGGTTGCCGAGACCGTGCGGCTCGCGAAGCAGACCGGCCTCGCCGGCTGCTCGATCGAGGACTCGACCGGGCGCGACGACGGCCCGATCTACTGCCTCGAGCACGCGGCGGCGCGCGTCGAGGCGGCGGCCGAG
>DASZDF010000550.1:0-9849 GCA_035942275.1 Solirubrobacteraceae bacterium
GACCTGACCTTCATCGTCGGCGGCGACATGGCCCACAGCCTGCCCGCGTGGCGGGAGCCGGAGGCCGTGTTGCCGCTCGCCACGCTGGCCGTCGCCGAGCGCGAGGGGGTCGCCCGCCGCGACATCACCGAGCGGCTCGCCCCGCTCGCCCCGCCGGACCGGATCCGCTTCTTCGACATGCCCCGCCTCGACATCTCATCGACCGACATCCGCCGCCGCGTCGGCGCGGCGCGGCCGATCCGGTACCTCGTGCCGGACGACGTCGTGCGGGCGATCGGCGCCGGGGGGTGGTACCGCTGACCCCCGAGGAGATGGTCGAGGCGATCGCCGGCTACGCGTCGGACAAGAAGGCGATCGACGTCGTCGCGCTCGACCTGCGCGGCGTGCTCGGCTACACCGACTACTTCGTCGTCTGCAGCGGCAACACCGACCGCCAGACGAAGGCCATCCACGACGGCATCCACGCCGGGATGAAGAAGGACCACGGCCTCCTGCCCCGCCGCATCGAGGGCGTGCAGGAGGCCCGGTGGATCCTGATGGACTACCTCGACGTGGTCGTCCACGTCTTCACCCCCGAGACGCGCGAGTTCTACGCCCTCGAGCGCCTCTGGGGCGAAGTGCCTGCGCGCGCGCTCACCGCCTGACGTTCACCCGCAGCAGCCGCGAGCCCGCGCCCTGCCGGCCGGAGTCGCCCGCCCACTGCGCGACGACCTCGATGCTCGACCGGACGCTCGCGAAGGTCGCCGTGAACGAGCCGTCGTTGGCGCCCGCGAGCACGTTCGCCGAGCTCCACGCCGACGAGCCGCGGCGGCGCATCGAGACGACCACCAGCTCGCCGCCCTGGGCGCCCGGCAGCGAGCCGTCGACCGTCACGCGGTAGCCGGCGCGCCGCAGCTGACGCCGGGTGAGCGTCCTGCGCCGCGTGGTGACCGCGACGGTCGAGGCGGCGCCGGCGTCGCCGCCGGTCGAGGTGGTGAACAGGCTGCGGAACACCCCGGCGCCCGCGGCCGGGGTGCTCACCACGGCGAACGCGCGGCCCGGGTCGGCGGCCGTGACCGCCTCACCCGGCGCGAACGCGCCCGTCGCGATCCGCTGCGGACGCCACGTGCCGCCGCCGTCGCTCGTGCGCAGCACGTAGGCGCCGGAGGGGTCGCCGGGGTAGCTGCCGAGGGTGACGAAGCCGTTCGCGGCGTCCGCCATCACGAGCGACATCAGGTTGCCCGTGCCCAGCGAGGCGATCTCCGACCACGTCCTCCCGCCGTTGCGCGTCGACCACATCCGGCCGTCCTGGGCGAGGAGGAACCCGCGCGAGGGTGTGACGAAGTCGAGGTCGGAGATCCCGACCGCGACGTTGCGGCGGCGCACGCGGACCGTGGGGATCCGCACCCGTCGCCACGACCGGCCGGAGTCCGCGGAGAGCGCCGCTCCGCGCGCGCCGAAGGCGACGACCGCCCCGCCCGCCCGGTCGAGGTCGGCGATCCCGCCGCGCAGCACGCGGCTGGAGACCTGCTCGAAGCGCCCGCCGCCGGCCTGCCGGCGCACGCCGGGCCCGGCGAGCAGGACGACGTCGCCGTCGAGCGCGAGCACCGCGGTGGCGACGCCCGCGCCCGGGTCGAGCGTCTGCCAGCTCTGCCCGCCGTTGGCGGTCCGGAAGAGCCCGCCTCGGCGGTCGAGCACGTAGCCGGCGTCCGCCGACGTGAACGAGACGTCCTGGAGGTCCGCGGTCGTCGCGACCCTCAGCTGGCGCCACGAGGCGCCGCCGTCGGTGGTGCGGGCGAGGTCGCCGCGCGCGCCGAGGGCGAACGCGACGTCGCGGCTCGGGCCGGCCCGCAGCCCGTACGGGTACGAGCCGCCGATGTCGCCGCCGACCGCCGCGTACGTGCGCCCCTCGTCGTCGGAGGTGACGGTCGCGCCGCCCGCGCCGGCGCCGACGGCGCGGGTGGGGGAGGCGAAGCCCGCGGCGAAGACGCCCTGCGTGGTGCTGATGCGCTGGGGCCCGCTCGCGCCGCCGTCCTCGGTCCGCAGGATCGCGTCGCCGCGAACGACGGTCATCAGGCAGAGGACGGGCGTCGCGCACTTGATCGACGTGAGGTCCTCGCCTGCGCCCGCCGGCCGCCGGCGCCAGGTGACGCCGCGGTCGACCGAGCGCAGCAGCGTCTCCGGCCCGACGGCGTAGAGCGTGTCGGCGTCGACGCGCTCGATGCGCCGCACGACGCCCGGGTCGGTGTCGACCTGCTGCCACGACGTGCCGGCGTCGGTCGTACGGTAGGCGCCGCGGCCGCCAGCGAGGAAGACCACCCCGGTGTCGGGGCTCGTGAAGATCGCGTCGGCCGGCACCGCGCCACCGCCGCGCTGCGGCGTGTCGGGGACCGCGGTCTGGGTGCGGCCGAAGGTCTCGCCGCCGTCGGTGGTGCGCAGCACCGTCCCGTCGCGCAGGACGAGGTAGCCGACGAGCGGGTCGACGAAGGCCGCCGCCTGCACGCGGTCGGGGCAGCCGGCCTCGGCGAGGACGTAGATCTTGCGGAAGGTGCGCCCGCCGTCGTCGGAGCGGCGCACCACGCACCCGTCGCCGCCGAGGACGACGACGACGTCGGCCGTCACGGCCTCCACCCGCTCGAGGTCGAGCGACGTGCCGGTCGCCAGGCCCGTCCAGGTGGCGCCGCCGTCGTCGCTGCGCAGACCGGTGCCCGCGTCGCCGACCGCGTACGTCCGACCGGGCGCGAAGTCCATCGCGCGGATCGTGTTGCCCTGCGGCTGCGGGTTGCCCCACGACCAGCCGGACTGGCTGTTCTGCACCGCCGCAGGGGCGGTCGACCCGCTTGCGAGCACGGCCAGGCCGGCGCCCGCGAGCAGGGCGGATCGAAGATTCTTCACCGCTGCATCTCCTCCGATGTGGTGTGATGCGCGGTGAGACGGACCGGCGCGCGGAAGGTTGCGCGGAAACGGAAGAGGCCGCCCGGAAGGCGGCCTCGGATCCAGTGGAGCTAGCCGGGCTCGAACCGGCGACCTCCTGCATGCCATGCAGGCGCTCTCCCAGCTGAGCTATAGCCCCAGGGTCTGCGCATTGTAGCGTTGGCCCATGGACGTGGCGATCGCCGGCGGGCATGGCAAGGTGGGGTTGCGGCTCGGGCGCCTGCTCGCGGCGCGCGGGGACCGCGTGCGCGCGATCATCCGCAACCCCGAGCACGCCGCCGACGTCGAGGCCGTGGGCGCGGAGGCCGTGCTGTGCGACCTCGAGAGCGAGCAGGCGCGCGGCGTCGCGAAGCACGTCGCGGGCGCCGACGCCGTCGTGTTCGCGGCCGGCGCCGGCCCGGGCAGCGGGGCCGAGCGCAAGCGCAGCGTCGACCTCGGCGCCGCGGTGAAGCTGATCGGGGCCGCGGAGCGCGCGGGGATCAAGCGCTACGTCATGGTCAGCTCGATCGGCGCGCACGACCCCGAGGCGGGGCCGGAGGCGATGCGCCCGTACCTGGAGGCGAAGGCGCAGGCCGACACGGCGCTCGCCGCGAGCCACCTCGACTTCACGATCGTGCGGCCCGGCTCGCTGACCGACGACCCCGGCGCCGGCCTCGTCGACCTGTCGACCGAGCTCGGCCGCCGCGGGCCGATCCCCCGCGACGACGTGGCGGCGGTGCTGGTCGCCTGCCTCGACGTCCCCGAGACGATCGGGCTGACGTTCGAGGCGTTCGCGGGCGAGCAGGAGGTGGACCTCGCGGTGCGCGCGCTGGCGCGGGCGGCGTCGTGAGCTCCGCCGCCGAGCAGGGCCCCGGCAGCGGCTTCGAGCTGCTGCGCGACCCGGAGGTGCTGCGCATCCTCGCCCACCCGACGCGGATGCGGATCTACTCCGCGGCCGTCCAGGAGGCGCTCAGCGCGAAGGACATCGCCGATCGGCTCGAGCAGCCGCTGGCGCGGATCAGCTACCACGTGCGCACGCTCGCCGACGCGGGCCTGCTGCGCGCGGTCCGCCAGACGCGACGGCGCGGCGCGGTCGAGACGCACTACCGCGCGCTCGCCACGCTCGACATCAGCGACGAGGTGATCGCCGAGGCGGGACCGGAGGCGTACGCGTTCCTCGCCCGCGCCGTCGTGCGCGAGATGGCCGAGGACACGCTCGACGCCATCGACCGCGGTGCGTCGGCGGCGCCCGACTTCACGCTCGCCCGCGCGCACTTCCGCACGACGGCGAAGGGGCGCGAGCGCCTGTTCGAGGAGCTCGTCGCCATCTACGACCGCCTCCGCGACCTCGAGGCCGAGCTGCGCGAGGAGGCCGACGCGGCGGGCGGCGAGACCGCCGAGACGAACCTGACGCTCTGCTTCTACGAGGGCGAGTGGCTGGCGGGCATCCGCAACTCGCCGACGATCCTGCTGACCACGCCGGAGGGCGAGGCGAACCGGATGCCGGTGCAGATCCCGCCGCCGGAGGTCGCGCCCCGCGGCGGCTAGGGCCGTGCGCCGTCGGCGGCGGCGACCGGCGGCGTGCGCGGGAAGGCGCGGCGCCGCGCGAGCACGAGCCCGGCGACGAGCACGACGGCGATCACGCCGCCCCCCGCGACGGCGAACGCCGCCCGCGGCGAGAGCAGCGCGGTGATCGTGCCGCCGAGCAGGAAGCCGACCCCCGGGCCGGCGGCCATGACCGCCTCGAGCAGGCCGGCGACGCGCGCCTGGAAGCGCTCCTCGGTGGCCTCCTGGAGCGCGGTGACGACCGACACCCATTGGACGCCGTTACCGATGCCGCCGAGCGCGGCGGCCGCGCACGCCGTGACCAGCTCGGGCGCCGTCGCCATGCCGACGTAGCCGAGCCCGCAGAGCACCGTGGACGACGCGACGAGCAGGGGCGTCGAGCGGCTGCGCTCGCGGGCGAAGAGCGCGCTCCCGATGACCATGCCGACGCCCCACGACGCGACGAGCGCGCCGAATCCGACGTCCCCGGCGTCGAGGCTCTCCTTCGCGTAGACGACCTCGATCGGCGTGGCCATCGTCAGCAGCACGAGGACGAAGGCCTGGCCGAAGAGCAGCGTGCGCAGCGTCGGGTCGGCGCGCACGTACGCGAGCCCCTCGCGCAGCCGAGCGCGCCACACGGACGGCTCGGGATCGCCGGCGGGCAGGCCGCGCGCGGTCCCGATGAGCAGCGCCATCCCGGCGAAGACGCCGGCCGCGATCGCGAGCACGGCGCCGGGGCTCAGCAGCGCGACCAGCAGGCCGCCGAGGATCGGCGCACCGCCGTTCATGACCGAGAAGCCGATGTTGAGCGCGGCGTTGCCCTCACGCAGCCGGCCCTCGGGCTCGAGCACCGCGACCGTCGCCGAACGCGTCGTCGCCCGGGCGACGGCGGCGAGCGTGCCGTCGAACAGCGCCAGCGCGAGGACGAGCGGCAGCAGGAACGCGCTCGCCGTCACGGCGAGGACGACGAGGGCGATCGTCTCGAGCACGTAGACGTACGCCAGCACGCGCGCGACCGGCCTGCCGTCGAGCCACGCCGCGAGCGGCGGGACGAGGAGGCCCGGCGCGAACTTCGCGCAGACGAACAGGGCCGTGGTGGCGAACGGGTCGCGCGTCGCGTCGTAAACCAACACCGACAGCGCGATGGTCGCGAACCAGTCGGCCAGCTCGTTGAGCGTGTACGTGGCGGCCAGCCGCCGGAACGCGGGGAGCCGAAGCGAGTGCACGACCGCTTGCATGCCGTGCATATCGGCCGCCCGCACAGGCGACTTGAAGTGCGCACCCGCTCGTACTTTCGTCCAGCATCTTGTTTCGCCCTAAAGGTCCGTGCAGAGTCGTCATCAGCGGTCGTTCTGAACTACGGATCCAGGGGGGCGACATGGCCTACAGGACTCGGTAAGTCGACTGCACGAGGGCGGGAAGACCAACTTCCCGCCCTCGTGCGCTTAAGAAGTCGCAATTTCCACCCGATAGGTGGGGAGTGACGCGCCGGGAGTGGATACTGACCCTGGGCGCGGCGTCTCTGCTGGCCGCGACGTTGGGCGCCATGGTCGCCCTCGCCGACCGCGGCCGCTGGGACCCCGTCCTGCTCGTGCTGCTGGCTCTCCTCGTCGTCGGCGCGGTCTTCACGGAGTTCGAGTTCAAGTCCGTCTCCGTCGCCGGCGACTTCCTCGGCTACGTCGTGGCCATGGCGCTGCTCGGCCCCACGCAGGCGGCGGCGCTGGCGCTCCTCTCCACCACGGTCTGGATCGCCCGCGGCAAGAATCGCCTGCCGCTCGCCATCAACAGCCTCACCGGGCCGGCCGCTGCGGCGCTGGCGGGCGGGTTGGTCATGGCCGAGGTGGCGGGCGCCCTCGGTGTCGGAACGACGCAGGCGCTGTTCGTCGTGCCGCTCGTCGCCGGCTTCGTCGTGGCCAACGTCGTCAACATCGTGATCGCGTTCGGCGGCCTCGCGATCCACGACGGCGTGCCGTTCTGGAAGCAGATCCGCAGCGTCGTGTTCCCCGTGCTGCCCTCCGAGGCGGCGATGGTCCTGCTGGCCGGCATGATCGTCTACGCGGAGTCGCACCTCGGCGCGGTGGCGCTGGGAATGCTCATCGCGCTGTTCTTCCTCTACGTGTACCTGCTGCGCGCGCTCGTGCTCTCGGAGCGCCGCGGCGAGGAGCTCGAACGGCGGACGGAGGAGCTGGCCGCGCTTCAGGTCGGCGTCCTCACCGCCATGCTGCGCACGCTCTCCATGCGCGACCGCATGACCGCCCGCCACTCCGCCGCCGTCGCGCGGTACGCGCGCGAGCTGGCGAAGGCCGCGGGGTGCACGAAGGACGAGCAGGACCTCGTCCACACCGCCGGCCTGCTGCACGACATCGGCAAGTTCATCCTGCCGGACCACATCCTCCTCGCCGACACGAAGCTGTCCGACGAGGACTGGGGCCTCATCAAGATGCACCCCTACCAGGGCGCGAAGGTCGTCCGCGAGGTCGAGGGGTACGGGCCGATCGCGGACATCATCTGGGCCCACCACGAGCGCATCGACGGGCGCGGGTACCCGCGCGGGCTCAGCGGCGAGGACATCCCGCGCTTCTCGAGGATGATCTCGATCGCCGACACCTACGACGTGATGACGGCGCGCGACTCCTACCGCGACCCGGTCTCGTCGGCCGAGGCGGTCGCCGAGCTGCGGCGGGTGAGCGGCAAGCAGCTGGACGGCGACCTGGTCGAGATCTTCATCGCGATGCTGCAGGCCAAGGGCGTCGCCTTCCGCCACGCCGACGACGCCGACTTCGAGGCCGAGCTCGCGTTCGAGACGCGGGTGCGCGACCACGCCGCGCCGCGGTCGCTGCCGGTCGCGGCGTAGCACCCCGCCCGCCGGACCTCCGCTACTTGCACCGCCGTACGGCGTTGTGGAGCTTGATTCTCGTGTGCGCCGAGCGTATGGTCAGCGCGCTGAGCAAACAGGAAGCTGAGTGGTCTTGAGGCGGCAGTCGGATCGAGAGGTGGCGTGCGCGGCGGGGACGGTCCTCCGCTGGGCCGAGGGCGCCGAGGGCGCCGTGGCCGCGGACCTCGTCAGCGCGCTCGGCCGGACGGGCATCCCCGGCCTCGCGCTCGAGGTCGCCCCGCTCGCCCGGCACGCCGATCCCGGCGTCCGCATCGCGGTCGCGCAGGCGCTCGGCGAGCTCGGCGACTGCTCGCCCGCGACCGTCGCGGCGCTCGTGCTCCTGTCGCGCGACCCGGTCGACGAGGTGCGCAGCTGGGCGACGTTCGCCCTGGCCGACGAGCGGCGCACCGCGGCGGCGGGAGCGTGCGACGCGCTCGCCGCGCGGCTCGACGACCCGTGCGCGGAGGTGCGCGTCGAGGCCGTGCGCGGGCTCGCGAGCCGCGGGAACCCGCGCGCGATCGACGCCGCGTTCGACCTCGCGCCCGACTGGGCGCAGAACCCGGTCTTCCGGCAGGCCGTGCGGGAGCTGCGGACCGCGCCCTAGCGCCGGCCGGGGTGGAACTCGGGCACGTCGAGGTCGGTCGTGATCGGCCCGGCGCGGTCCGGCGCCGACGCGTCGGGCACGACCTGGTCGATCCGCGCGTTCATCTCGGAGTGCGCGACGCGGACGTCGCGCAGCAGGAGCTCGGCGTTGGAGCGCAGCGACTCCGACAGCTCGCGGAGGTGCCCGCTCAGCTCGGTCCCGTCGCGCAGCACGCCCCGGGCCGTCGACGACGCCTCGCCGACGATGTCGCGCGCGTCGCGGCGCGCCTGGTCGCGGATCTCGTCGGCTCGCGCCTGCGCCTCGCGCACCACCTTGTCGGCGTGCTCCTGCGCGCCGGCGAGGATCTCGAGCGCCTCGTTCTCCGCGGCCTCGACGCGGTTCGCGGCGGCGCGGTCGCCCTCGGCGATGCGCTCGCGCATCCGCTTCTCGGCCTGCGCGTACAGCTCGTCGGCGGCGCGCTCGGCGGCGGCGACGATGTCGGCCACGCGCGCCGACGCCTGCGCGACCTCGTTCTCCATGCGCGAAGAGTACGCGCTATGCAGGCAGATATCGCAAGACCGCGATCAGCCGAGGCGGGCCGCGATGCCGCGGGCGACCATGTGCGCGGTCGACTCGATGGAGATCATCGGGTTGACGCCGCAGGCGGTCGGGAACGTCGAGCCGTCGGTCACGAAGAGGTTGCGCACCTCCCACGTCTCGCCGGCCGGCGTGCACGCCGACAGCGACGGGGAGCCGCCCATGCGCGCGGAGCCCATGATGTGGAAGGAGCCGAGCGCGACCTGCCCCGGCGCGAAGCCCGCGGCGTCGACGTCCGACATGAAGCTCGCGAGCGATCCCGACGTGCCCGGGCGGTACTCGGGCATCGACGTCTGGCCGGCCCAGATGTGCTGCGCGCCCGCCGCCTCGAGGATCTTCGCCGCGCCCTCGATCCCCGCCCGCAGGTGACGCGCGTCGTAGTCCGACAGCCGGTACCGCACGATCGGGCGGCCGTCGCGCCCGACCCGGACCTCGCCGGAGTCGCGGTCGCGGACGATGATCCCGACCGGCGAGCTGAACCGCAGCTCGTTCATCATCTGCGCGTGCTGCCGGCCCGAGCGCCAGGGCAGGAACGGCAGCATGAGCGACGGGTTGAGCGGTCCGGTCTCGTACTTCACGCCGTAGCCCTTGCCGTCGAGGTCGGCGTGCTCGTCGGAGTAGCGGGCCTGCATCGTCCCGTCCCACGGCTCGATGTCCTCGTCGAAGATCCCCCCGACGAGGCCGACGGGATGCAGCCGCAGGTGCTTGCCGATGTTCCGGTTCGACAGGCCGGAGCGCTTCAGCAGCGCCGGCGTGTGCAGCGCGCCGCACGCCGAGACGACCGCGCGGGCGCGCACCGTGACCAGGTGGCCGTCCTTCGTCCGCGCCTCGACGCCCGCCGCCTCGCCGCCCTCGATCAGGACCTTCTCGACCTCGGTGCGGACGAGGATGCGCGTGCCGGCGTCGCTCGCGTCCTGGATCCACGTCTTCGTCGTCGAGCGCTTCGCGCCGCGCCGGCAGCCGAAGCCGCAGCGTCCGCAGTCGACGCCCTGGTCGCACTGGGTCGAGACGTTGCGGATGATCGGCTCGACGTGCCAGCCCAGCTCGCGCAGCCCCCGCTCCATGATCTGGTCGCGTGGGCTCGCGGCGCTGTGCTCGGCGTTGACGCCGAGGCGCTCCATCACCGCCCGGGTGCTCTGCTCGTACGACTCGCCCGCGAAGTCGGGAACGCCGTGCGACGCCCACTCCTCGCGCACGCGCGCGGGCGTGGGGAACGACGTCGTGTAGTTGATGACCGTGCCGCCGCCGAGGCAGGCGCCCGCCGCGATCCCGAGCGCCCCGTCGTCGCTGGCCATGCCGCCGGCGTTCAGGTACATCCGCCGCAGCCCGGAGAGCTCGCCGCCGTCGAAGTCCTCGT
>DASZDF010000551.1:0-5283 GCA_035942275.1 Solirubrobacteraceae bacterium
GCAGGCGCGGCGGGACGGCGCCGTCGCGCCCGCCGTGATCGCGCTCTGCGCGGTGATCGCGGTGAGCGCGGTCCCGCTCTTCCTCGCCTCCCGCTACCGCGACCGCGCGGTGGAGCAGGCGCCCGCGGCCCCGCTCGCGGCCCTCTCCGACCTCGATCGGGCCCAGGCGCTCGACCCGCTGAGCCCGCGCCCGTCCACCGAGGAGGGGCTGGTCGCGCTGCGGCTGGGGCAGAGGGCGCGCGCTGTGGCGGCGTTCGAGGAGGCGCTCGACCGCAACGCCGACGGCTGGCTCCCGCACCTCATGCTGGGACTCCTAGCGGCCCGGGAGGGCGACGAGCGCGCCGCCCGGGCGCATCTCGACGCCGCTGGACGCCTCAATCCGCGGGAGCGGGTGGTCGCGAAGGCTCGTACAGACGTCCAGGCGGGGCGGGCGGCGGATCCCCTGGACATTGCCGCTATGGTTCTGCGGGAGCGCGAGTGAGCTGCTGGCGGCGGTCGTGGAACGCGGACCGTTCGTCCATCTGTCCACAAGGCGTGATTTTCTTTGGCGAATGCGGGAACCTTACGGAGAACCTCGAAGCCCTTCCCGGGGCTTCCAACGCACTGGACTTTGAGGAGAACTTCTCACATGCGGCGTACTTTCGCGCTCCTTATCTTGAGTATCGCCCTCCTGGCGCCTAGCACGGCGTTCGGGCAGGACGCCCGCGAAGGCTACGGCTACGACGTGCTGGGCGAGATCCAGACCATCGAGCCCCAGCCCGGCCGCGAGACGTCGGAGACGCCGCCGTCGTCGCCGCCGACCCAGACGAGCGGCTCGTTGCCGTTCACCGGCGCCGACATCGGGCTCGTCGCGGGCCTCGGCGTCCTGCTCCTCGCGGCCGGCGTCGGTCTACGCCGGGTTCGCGTGAACAGCTAGCGCCTCACCGCCACCTCAAAGTCCGCGCCGAGGGCGTCGCGAAAGCGGCGCCCTTTGTGCGTCGCAGGGGCGCTTCCGCGCGCCGGGCCGCTCGCGCGCGACGGCCGAGAGGTCTCTTCAGGCGACGAGGGCGTCGCTGCGCCCGCTGCTGGAGCCGCGCTCCAGCGCCCAGCGGACCTGCGCGGCGAGGCCGACCCGCAGCGGCGTGTCCGCGGCGAACGCGAGCTCGCGCTCCGCGAGCCGGCAGTCGGCGCTCGTGCGCGTCGCCTCGCCGATCTGGGTCGGCCGCCAGTCGATGTCGAGCTGCCGGCCCACGAGCTCGCCGAGGACCGTGATGACGTCGCGCAGCTGGACGGGGTGTCCGCCGCCGACGTTGTAGACGCGTCCGACCTGGCCGAACTCGCCGGCGGCGATCGTCCCGCGGACGATGTCCCTGACGAAGGTGAAGTCCCGGATCTGCCGGCCGTCGCCGAAGACCGGCAGCGGCTCGCCGGCCAGCGCGCGGTCGACGAAGCGCGAGAAGGCCATGTCCGGGCGCTGGCGTGGGCCGTACGCGGTGAAGTACCGCAGCCCGATGCCCGGCACGCCGCGGGTGCGCTCGTAGACGGCCGCCAGATCCTCCGTCGCCATCTTCGTGATGCCGTACGGGGACACCGGCAGGCGCGGCGCCTCCTCGTTGGTCGGGTAGGCCACCTGGTCGCCGTAGACCGAGGACGAGGAGGCGTACACGAAGCGGCGCACGTCGGTCTCGGCGGCGGCGTCCAGGAGCCGCTGCGTCGCCTGGACGTTGTTGCGCAGGTAGTCGTCGAACTGCTCGCCGAAGCTGCAGCGGACGCCGGCCTGGCCGGCGAGGTGGAAGACGACGTCGATGCCCTCGAGGAGCCCGCGGAGCGGCGCCTCCGCCAGGTCCACCTCGTGGAGGCGGAACGCGGAGGACTGGCGCAGCGCCCGGAGGTTGGACTCCTTGATCGCGCGGTCGTAGTACGGCGTGAAGTTGTCGACGCCGACGACCTCGTAGCGGTCGGCGATGAGCTGCTCGCAGAGATGCGAGCCGATGAAGCCGGCGCAGCCGGTCACGAGCGCGCGGCCGGCGGCGGGGCGCGGCCCGCGGGCGATCGTCGCGGGGGTCATCGGACCGCCTCCACCGAGTGCAGCGCGGCGGGCTCGGGCTCGGGCTCGGCGTGGGCCGTCGAGGTGCCCTGGCGGCCGCGCAGCACGAGGTCCTCGAGCGTGACGCCGTCGGCCGGGAAGCGGGCCCAGCGCAGCTGGGCAGCCGGGTCGAGCACCGCGCGCACGCGCGCGGCGACGCCCGATCGCGAAAGGTCATGCGTGTCCAGGACCGCCAGCACCTCGTACCCCGTGCCGCTGCGTTCGACGTGGACACTATCGGTCAGGCGGAAGCATTCGCGCACCATGTCGGCGTCGACGGCGTCCCCCGCGACCTGCGCGACCAGGACGTCGGCCTCGGCGCCGCGGCGCCGGCACCAGGAGAGGTGACGCTGGAGATCCTCGATCGACGTGTCGTCGCTGCGCTCGGGCCGCACGCTGAGCGCGAGCGCGCCAAGGACGGCGGCGGCGACCCAGGCCGCGGCCGGCAGGAACGGAACGGCGGCGGCCGTGAGCAGCGCCGCGCCGACGGCAGCGCCGGGAAGGCCGCGGATCCGCAGGGCCGACGGGACCGCGACTGCCGCGACGATCGCCGGCACGAGGGCCAGGCGCGGGTGCACGGCCGCGGCGCCGACCGCGAGTCCCGCGGCAACGTGCCAAGCAAGCAGAGAAGTGATTGCGACCGTCGGCAGAGGGATCACGTCGGAGACAGCATGAACCACGGGCTCCACATTGCCCTCTGGTTCGGCGAACGCGATGCCATTCCCGTCCGTGGGATCAGCCATCGCGTAACGATCGGTCTCGGAATGATAGCCGCCAGCGCCAGGCACCAAACCCATGGGCGCGGTCGTGGAGACGCTCTGGCCATCCGTGGTCATGCCCTGCTATTCGGCAGACGGGCGGATTTGCTGAGGCGACAGTGGACGACCTCGACGCTTGCGCGTGTGGGGGCGCCGCGACGTGCGGCATACTTGGTGCACGGATGAGCCCAGCGGAACGCGCTCATGGGGCACGGAGGCTCGCCGGGCTCCTGCTCGTACTGGTGGGGGGCGGTGTCGCCCTGTTGCTCGCGACGTCCGGGGAGCCGGATCCGGGGGATGCCGAGGTGTCGGTCGAGGACGACGAGCTCGCAGCGCTCGGGCGGCCGCCCGGAAGCTGGCGCCCGTACGCGCCGGACAGCCCGTTCAACCGGCCGGTCGGCGCGCGTCCGCGCATCGATCCCCGCTCGGACGCGATCGTCCGGCGGCTCACCGCCCGGCCGCCGGATGCTCTCCTGACCTTCGACGAGAGCGATCCGGCCGCGGCGGCCGGCGACTACGCCCGCCCGCTGTACTGGGCGGACGCGGACGATCCGCGACACCGCGTGCTGTGCACGGACTTCGGCGGCGACTGCGCGATCAGCGGCGAGGGCGTCCGCATCCCGGCGGAGGCGCGGCCCGCCGCGGGCGAGGACGGCCACCTGACCGTCGTCGACGGCGAGTGGGAGTGGTCGTTCTTCCGCGTCCAGCGCAAGGACGCCGCGACCGGGCAGCTCGTGGTGGGCAACGGCGACCGCATCCGCGTCGACGGCGACGGGCTGGACGGAGGCGGCGGCGCGGCGCGCTTCGGCGGGCTGGCGGGCCGGATCCGCTGGGAGGCGCTGCGCGACGCGATCCGCCGGCGCGGCGCGCTGCCCCACGCGCTCTTCATGACGGTCGCGTGTGCGCGCGCGGGTGCCTTCGTGCCGCCGGCCACCGGCGCCGAGCGCAAGCGCGCCTGCGCCGACCAGCGCGACCGTCCGGAGATGGGGCGGCGCTTCTGGCTCGCGATGCGCCCGGACGAGGTCGAGGCGCTCGACGTGCCGGAGTGGCTGAAGGTGATCGCACGCACGATGGCGACGCACGGCGCCTTCGTCGGCGACCAGGGCGGGGACAACTGGGGACTCCAGTTCGAGTCGCCGCAGGGGTTCCTGAGCTTCGGCGTCGAGAACCCGTTCGCGCTGTACGCGTTGCAGAAGCCGGGCGGCGTCGTCGACGGGAACGGCTCGTACGCGTACCGGCTGCGTGAGGGCGTGCCGTGGGCCGGTCGGTTGCGCGCCCTCGCGGCGCCGGGGCGCCCATGAGCGACGGTCCCGCAGAGCCGCGCCCGTCGCGGTCGAAGCTCGACGCGGCGTCGCGCGCCGCGGAGGCCGTCGGGCTCGGGTGGCTGCTCCGCCGGCGCTCGCCGGGCGTCGCCTGCCTCGTCTACCACCGCGTGGGCACGCCCGGCCCGGACGGCTGGGACCCGACCGTGTTCGAGGCCGGCATCGAGCAGTTCGACGCGCAGATGGGCTTCATCAGCCGCTCGTTCGACGTCGTCGGCCCCGAGGACCTCGAGGAGATCGTGGCGAGGCGCCGCCGCGGGCGGCACGTCCTCATCACCTTCGACGACGGCTACCGCGACAGCTACGAGCACGGCTTCCGACTGGTGCGCAAGCACGGGCTGAAGGCGACGTTCTTCATCACGAGCGGGTTCCTCGACGACCGCACGATCTCGTGGTGGGACCAGATCAGCGGGATGGTCCGCCGGACCGAGCGACGCGAGGTGCGCGTGCCCGGCCGCGAGCGGCCGCCCGTGAGCCTGGAGCCCGCCGTGGTTCCCGAGGCCGTCCGCATCCTCACGTCCGCGTACAAGGAGCTGCCCGCGGCCGAGACCGACGCGTTCCTCGACGAGCTGGCCGAACGGCTCGGGACCGATCGGGCGTGGCCGGGCGACGACCCGTGGATGACGTGGGACACCGTCCGGGAGATGCGGGCCGCGGGCATGACGATCGGAGGGCACACGGCGACGCATCCCGTCCTCGCGCGCCTGCCCGCCGAGCGCCAGCGGGAGGAGATCCTGATCTCCAAGGCGCGGCTCGAGGAGGAGCTCGGGGAGCCGATGCGGTGGTTCAGCTACCCCGTCGGGGCCCGGGACACCTTCGCCCCGGAGACGCAGGCGGTGCTGCGCGAGGCCGGGGTGGAGCTCGCGTTCAGCTACTACGGCGGGTCGCCGCGGCGCGACCGGTGGGACCCGCTCGACGTCCCGCGCCGCGGGGTCGTGCGCAACGCGAGCCTCGCGTACTTCCGGATGGCCCTGACCCTGCCCGACCTCTACCCCAACCGGTAGGGCGACTCGCGTGCTGACCGTGCGCCCGCCGCTGCCGCGGGACGTCGCCTTCAGGCGCCGGACGGACGCGCCCTTTCCCTTCGACCGCGACTGGCGGGCGGTGGCGCCGGGGCCGGGGGCGCTGGTGTGCGCCG
>DASZDF010000552.1:0-1911 GCA_035942275.1 Solirubrobacteraceae bacterium
GCCAACGTCGAGATCGTGGCCGACGAGCGCCCGCCGCTCGCGGTCGAGGCGACGGCGTACTTCGTCGTGTGCGAGGCGCTCGCGAACGCCGCCCGCTACTCGGACGCGTCGGCGGTCGAGGTGGCGGTCCTGCGGTCCGACGGCATGCTCGTCGTCGCCGTCACCGACGACGGAAAGGGCGGCGCCGACCCGCGGACGGGCTCCGGGCTCGGCGGCCTCACCGACCGCGTCGCGGCGCTGGAGGGCACGCTCATCGTCCACAGCCCGGCGGGCGGGGGGACGCGCGTCGAGGCGGTGATCCCGTGCGGATCGTGATCGGCGAGGACAGCGTCCTGCTGCGCGAGGGCATCGTGCGGCTGCTGGAGGGCGGCGGGATGGAGGTCGTCGGGCAGGCCGGCGACGCGGAGGAGCTGCTGCGCAAGGTCCGCGCCCACAAGCCCGACGTCGCGGTCGTCGACATCCGCATGCCGCCCGACCACAGCGACGAGGGCCTGCGCTGCGCGGCGACGATCCGCGAGGAGCTGCCGGGGACCGGCGTCGTCGTGCTCTCGCAGTACCTCGACGAGGGCTACGCGATGGAGCTGCTCGAGGGCGGGGCCGAGGGCGTCGGGTATCTGCTGAAGGACCGCGTCACCGACGTCGAGGGCTTCCTCGACGCGGTCCGCCGCGTCGCCGACGGGCAGTCGGTCCTCGATCCCAAGGTCGTGCGCGAGCTGCTCGGCCGCCGGCGCCGCGACGACCCGCTCGACCAGCTCACCCCACGCGAGCGCGAGGTCCTCGAGCACATGGCGTCCGGGCTGACCAACGCGGGGATCGCGGGGCGGCTCGTCGTCACCGAGAAGGCGGTCGAGCGCCACGTCACCTCGATCTTCTCGAAGCTGCTCAACGACTCCGCCCCGGACGAGCACCGCCGGGTGCTCGCGGTGCTGCGCTTCCTCCAGTCCGCCGCGTAGGGGAGACCCCACACGCGCCGCCGGGGAGGCCCGCTGTCCGGCGTGACCGGCGGCACATAGCGTCGCCGGCATGGACAACAGCAAGTGGGCTTCCAGGTACGACAAGGCCGCGCAGGACTTCCTCGGCGACGAGCCGGTGCTCGCCGCGGTTCAGGTCGCCCGTGGCGGCGGATGGGCCGCGATGGGCCTCTCGCAGGTCTCCGGCGCCCTCGGGCTCGCCGCGCTGATGCGCGGCAAGAAGCGCGCGGGCGGGCTACCGCAGCAGTTCCTGCTGGCGGTCACGGCCGAGCGCGTCTACGCGCTGGCGCTGCCGAAGATGTCGAGCGGCCTCAACCCGCGGGCGGTCAAGGAGCTCGCGCGCTGGGAGCGCTCCGGGGTCCGCGTCACCGGGCGCGAGGTCGCGGTCGGGACGGAGATCGTCATCGAGTCCCCCGTCGAGGGCGAGCGCGTCTCGTGCCAGGGTCCCGGAGGCGAGCTGACGGACCGCTTCGTGCGCGCCGCCGGCACGGGCCCCGAGGCGGTGGCGGCATGATCCACGGCAACCGGCAGGCCCGTACCGCCCTCCAGTCGCGCGCCCTCGTCGGCCTCGGCATCGCGCTCGCGCTGTTCCTCGCGGCGGTCCTCGCCGCGGGCGTCGCGACCGTCGAGTTCGCCGTTCCGTGGAAGGGGATCGCGATCCTCGTGGCGTGCGCTCTGGCGTTCGGGTACCGGCGCCTGCGCCGCTAAGCTCCTGCGGCGCCCGCGCCCGTAGCTCAGTGGATAGAGCGCTCGCCTCCGGAGCGAGAGGTCGCAGGTTCAAATCCTGCCGGGCGCGCTCGACCCCATCGCTCCAATGGACCTCTCCGTCGTCTTCGCCGGGACCGCCGGCTCCGTGCCCACCGCGCGTCGCGGGCTGCCCGCGACGCTGGTGCGCCACGGCGGCGACCGGATCCTGTTCGACTGCGGCGAGGGGACCCAG
>DASZDF010000553.1:0-19411 GCA_035942275.1 Solirubrobacteraceae bacterium
GTCGCGCGCCCGCGAGTGCCGCCTTCCCCGCGGGACGAGCTCCGCCTGCGGGCGGCGCGGTGGAAGGGTCAGGCCGGCGGCGCGGACCGCCGCGGCGGCCAGTCGCGCCCGCTGCGCCGCGCCCAGCGGCGGCGGCCGCCACGAGTCGAGGACGCGCATCACGGCGTCCAGGTCGTCGACCTCGAGCACGCCGGCGACGTAGGCCCGCCCGACGCCGAGCTGCCCCGGCGCCCGCAGCGCGTGCGCGACGGCTGCGGGGCCGCGCAGCGTGAAGGTCGGCCCGTCGCCGGTCGTCGCCGGCAGCGACGTCCCGTCCCAGAACGCGACGGCGAACGGGCGCTCCGGAAGGGCGGAGGCGAGCTCGCGGCGCAGCGGATCGGGTCGGCCGAACGGCATCCGCCTGCCGATCGCGCCGGGGGCGCCCGTCCCCTTAAAGCGAAAAGGCCCCGAACGTAGGAACGAGGTCCCTTTCTAAACCGAAGGCTTTTTCAGACAGTGCGATTTCCTTGCGGACGGTTCTACACCTCAATACAGTGACTTTAAGTTCCCTCGGAGCCCTCAACGATACCGCCAGGCACGGCGGGGTCAAGGGTGCCGACGCCGATTCGCGGGCCGCGCGTAGACGCGACGGGCCGACGAGAGGATGGACTGGCGGAAGGAGCCGCGGTCCGCCCACGCCTCCGGCACCGTTGCCGGCGCGATGACGTGGACGTCGACGTCGATCGGGAACCGGGCGAGCAGGTCGCGGACCTCCCAGACGAGCGCCTGCGGGCTGCGCGCGTCGGTCACGATCAGCAGGTCCACGTCGCTGTCGACGCGCTGGAGGCCCTTGGCGTAGGAGCCGAAGACGTGAACCTCGTCGGGGTCGCAGCAGCGGACCACGAGGTCGACCATGCGCTGGACGACGTCGCTCATGCCGCCTGGAACTGCACGAGCAGGTAGGCGCGCGGCACCAGGTCCGCCGTCAGGGACCGGAAGTCGCCGTCCGCGTCGCGCTTCAGCTGGAGCTGCCAGTCGCCGAGCAGGGCGGCGCCGGGCGGGAAGGCGACGCGCTGGTGATGCAGCCCGCCGAACGCCGGGTCCTTCGGCAGTGCCGCGGGCGCTGGCAGCGCGGTCCCCGGCCGCGCGAGCCGGAAGTCGAACGCTCCGGCGTGCGGGCTCTCGACGATCAGGTCTGCTCTCGTGACGTTCAGCGTCTTCGTGCGCGCCAGCCGGCGGCTGGCGAAGGGCAGCTGGTCGGCGGTGAACGGGATCGTCAGCGTCTGGTCGGCGCCCTCGCCGGGGTGCAGGAAGCGGTACCACTCGCCGCTGAGCTCGCTGTCGAGGACGAGCATGCGCGCGCCCGCGGTCGGCAGGACCGCGTCGAGCGCCGTGCGGGCGCCGGTCACGAGCGCCGGGCCGCCCGGCAACGCGGTGTACTCGAGCCGCAGCACCACATCGCTGACCGTGCCGAGATCGAACTGGTTGCTGGCCGGGTCGAGCGTGATCCGCCACTCGCTGACGACCCCCGCGCCCTCGAACGGCAGGTAGCGATCGTTGTCGAACTGCAGCTCGAACATGCCGCGATCGCCGATGGCCCGGCTCGTGGCGATCGACGTCATCGGGACGGCCACGGACGCGAAGCGCGTATCCCCGGCGACGAGGGGATCGCCGTAGCCGCCCGTCATGTCGTCGACGAGGCGGATGCCGTTGCGCGTGAGCGAGACCGTCGCGTTGACGTTCGTGTACGGGCCGACCACCGACGGCACCGACAGCTCGACCGACCGGATCCTCCGCTGGTAGTGGCCCGGATGGTCCAGGTCGAACAGCCACTCCGGCAGGCGCACCGTGCAGGCGCCCGACGACTTCAGCTCGAGTAGCTGCATCGGCGCGACGGTGGCGAGCGAGACGCTCTTGGTCAGCTCCAGCGTCCGCGTGTCGGCCTCGAGGAACGCGGCCTCCATGCGGCGTAGGTCGTTCGCGAGGCGGTCACCGGAGAGCAGGCCCTTCTTGAGGCTGTCCCAGTAGCCGAACTGCACGAACGACGGGCCGCCGCCGTCGTGGCCGAGCTCGAAGCGGAACGCGCGCTCGGCCCGCTTGGCCAGGTCGTACGCGAGCTGGTAGCTCTGGAAGTACACCGTCGACATCTGGGTGACCATCCACTCGTACAGCTGCCCGCTGGTGTACTTCGAGCGGAGGTACTCGGTCGTCGCGTCGAGCTGCTCGACGCGCAGCTCGTGGCTTCCGAGCTCGTGCGCCGCGACGGCGGCGCCGGCCTGAGCGGCCTCGATCTGAGCCTCGAGCTGGGCGCGGTCGTCGTCCGCGAGCGCCTTCTGGAACTTGTTGCTGTCGTCCTGGCGCGTGTACTGCCCCTGGGCCTCGAGCATCTGCGCGCCCGAGTGCAGGATCGTCGAGAGCCCGCCGAACAGCGCGGCGAAGTTCGTCGACGAGGTGGCGACGTTCTGCCCGCCGAAGGTGACGACGGCCACCGGGGAGCCTCCGAAGCCGGCCGCGCCGATCGTGAGCTGAGGCACGAGGCTGGCGGCGCCGCCGACCGTGTTGAGCACCGTCGCGACGATCTCGGAGACGATGCCGAGGCCGTGGCCGGTCGTGCCCGCGATCTCCCAGGCGTTCATGCGGGGCAGGCCGCCGTAGTAGTCCGCCCGTGTGGCGATGCCGGCGAGGCCTCGCTGCAGCCCCTCGACCGTCTTCTCGGCCTCGCTCACCTGCTCGCGGCGCACGCGGGTCACCGTGCGCTGCAGCGCGGCCTCGTGCTCGCTCTGCAGCAGCGCAAGGGCCTCTGCGTCGCGGCGCTCCAGCACGCCGAGCATCCGCTCGCCGAGGCCGCGCACCTCCGCGGCGACCTCGAGCGCGCGGGCCAGGAGCACGCGGAAGCGGTACGGGCTGCCCGCCGCGCCGGCCTCCGACAGGACGCTGTCGAGGTCGACGCCCTCCGCCGCCGCGCGCACGAGCGCCGCCGGGTCCAGCGGTGGCTCGAACAGCGGCAGGACCCGCTCGGCGCCCTCGATGTTGCGGCAGTTGCGGATCTTGAACAGCTGCTGCTCGACCGTGCTCCAGTAGGACAGGAGGTCGTCGTTGCCCGGGATCGCGAAGTACTGGACGGGCAGCTGCGGCAGCGGCGGCGCGCCGTCGCCGGAGCCGACGACGGCCGTCGGCCGGTCGGTGAAGTTCTCGAGCAGCACGTCGGCGCGCTGGTTGCCGAACGGGTCGAGTGCGTTGTGCGTCGTCAGCTCGTCGTAGGACCTGGCGGCACGCGACACCGGCGGCACGCGCTCGGGCCGGCGGCCGAGCAGCTCGCCGGCCAGCGCGTAGAGCAGCGTCGCCTCGTTGATCGACTCCATCGTGTCGCGCCGGAAGAGCTGGTCGGCCCACGCCACGAGGTTGTCCACGTACTTCATGACGACGGCCTTCTGGTACGCCACCGGCCGCATGCGCGCCACCAGGTGCGGCTTGAAGGGGTCGTTCTTCCAGGAGCGCACCTCGTCGAGGTGGTCGCCGATCGTCGCGAGGATGCTCTCGATGCGCTCGCGGCGGTACGTGTCCGAGCTCTGGTCGAAGAACGGCTTCGTGACCCAGAACCGCTGCGGCGCGTCGAGCGCCTCGTTGTCGGTCGGGTCGAAGACGAAGTGGAACCACGTCAGCGCCTCCTCGAACCGCTGGTTCTGCATCAGCCGGCAGGCGATGAGGAACGGGACGTGGAAGAAGATCTCCCAGTTGTAGATCGCGTGAGCGCCGTGGCGGCTGAAGTCGACGACGTCGGCCCTCGCCGACGCGTCCGCCACCGCCGAGCCGGCGCTGGGCCCGTAAGCGACGAAGCTGAACGAGTTGCCGGGATGGAACGTCTCGGGGAACCGCTGGATCTTGCGGTTGAGCAGCCCCTCGGCGCCGGACCGGTTCAGCTCGCGCAGGAACAGCGCCGTGTACGGATGGGTGAACGGATAGAACGTGTACTGCAGGCGCTGGACGGTCTGACTCGAGCCCGCGGCGACGGTGAGCCAGTCCGACCGGATGAAGTAGCTGCGGCCCGTGTCGGAGTAGAAGAACGGGCTGCGCTCGTAGCCCGCCGTGTCCATCTGCACGTGGTGCTGGGAGAACGTCAGCTCGAACGGCGCACGCGCCGCGGTCAGCAGCGGCACGGACCGGCCCGACTCGAGCACGGTCAGCGAGTTGGTGTTCGCCTTCCACGTGTTGTTGACCAGCCGGGTGCCCTCGAAGTGCATCCCGTCCGGCAGCGCCAGGCGCGGCGCGATCTCGTAGCCGCCCGTCAGCGGCTCCAGCGCCCGTCCCGCCTCGCCGCCCGCGTCGCGGACGTAGTCGTACGACGTCGTCATCGACAGCCCCGGTGAGGCGACGCCCTGCGCGTCGAGCACGTGATACTGGCCGCGCAGCGGCTTGAGCTTGACCGCGACGACGTTGCCGTCGAAGACGAACGAGGAGGAGTGCCACGGCCGCGCCGTCTCGTCGAAGCGGTGCGCGGTCACGAAGTCGCTGATGCCGCGGTACGGGTCGTAGAACCGCCGGTTGTTGAAGGAGAGCGTGGTGCTGACGTAGAGGTCCAGCCACAGGTGGTTCTCGCGGCTCTTGTAGCGCGGCTTGAGGTTGTACGCCGAGACCGGGCGCTGCCACGGGTGTACGAGCGTGTGCGGCGACGTGCGCCGTGCGCTCCACCCGCTCCCCTGCCGCACCGACCACGCGAGCTTGATCTCGAGCTGCTTGGGGGGCTGGGGCGCCTCCTGCGTCTGCGACGTCGCCTGGGCGGCCGGCTGCCGCGTGGTCTTCTGCGCCTTCTCCTCGATCCGCAGCCAGAAGAGGTGCAGGACGCGGTTGTAGACGACCGGGACCACGTGCTCGCCGGTGATGTCGAGGTCGATCCGCTCCCACGCCGACCAGCTGCCCTCGTTGAGGTCGAAGCGCCGGTAGTGGTACGCCGCCGGCTCGACCCGCGTGCGGCCGACGACGTGCAGGAGGTTGGTCGCCGGCGGCAGGCTGTCGTAGGGCGAGTCGTCGTCGACCTCGTGGTAGACGCCGACGACCTGCAGGTTCGCGACCTCGTGCACCTTCTCGACGTAATGGCGCAGGGCGGTCTCGCAGCTCGCCGCCGTGATGTCGCCCTGCATGAGCTCGTTCTCGAGCTCGACGAAGAACGGCGACTTGTCGTCGCGCAGCTCGGGCTCGATCCAGTTCTCCGGGTACAGGAACACCTTGCGGTTGGCCTCCCACAGCCGGTAGCTCTTCATCCACCTCCACTGCCGCCAGCTGTCGAGCGCCACCTCGTCCGCACGCTCGGCGCCGCTCACGACGACGTCCGGCTTCTCGAGGTTCAAGAAGCAGCGCTGGACGAACATCTGCGTCGAGCCGATCGCCTGCTTGACGCGCGAGGTCGGCTGGCACGGCGACATCTCGACGTCGAGCAGGAAGTAGCGCAGCAGGTCGTCGGGCGTGCGCCAGTGGCGACGGTTGGCGTAGGTGACGCCGCCGACATCGACGGTCGGGCTCTCGGTCCGCAGCGAGTGCTCGATCAGGAACGCCACGAGCCCGTCGCGCTTGCGCTCGCGCAGCGCGTCTTGGAGCGGCGTGACCGTGCTCAGCCAGACCGCGTCGTCGTACTTGGACTTCGCCGTCCGGCGCACCTGCGCGGCGACCTCCGCCTGATCCGGCGCGGCGCTCCGGTCGCGGTCCGCCCACGACCGGCACGTCGCGGGCGAGACGCCGAGCCGGCGCGCCTGGGCCGCGCACGTCACGAGCCGCGACAGCAGGTCGACGGTCGCGTAGGCAGCCCGCGATCCGCCGTCGAGCCGGGCGAGGTCGGGCTCCGGGATCCCCGTGAGCTCGGCCGCCGCGGCGCGCGCCTGCGCCACCGTCGCGCCGGCGTCGGCGCCGATCAGCACCAGCTCCTCCGGCGTTGCGAGCGCGCGGCGGACGTCGAGCCACGTCGCCAGGGTCAGCCATGCGCCGAACAGCGGCGCGGCCGGGGGCGCGTCGACCGGCAGCCTGCCCAGCTCGAGCGCGCCGAGCGCGGCCGCGTGGTCGATCAGCCAGGCGAGGCGGTCGTCGTCGAGGCCGTGCGCGCGGACGAGCCGGGCGACCTTGTGCAGCAGGCGGTAGGCGCGGTACAGCTCCGGGAACGACGCCGGCTCGAGGGCGTTGACGTACGCGCCGGAGGCGTCGCGAGCGTCGAGCGCCGGATCGGTGAGGTGGCGTGCGAGCGCCCCGCCCGGCTCGAGGCGCGCCAGCATCAGCGCCGCGTGCGTCGCGCTCAGCGAGAACGCGGACGCGACGTGGGCCGCCGCCTGGCCGGCCCGGCCGGCGGCCGGGTTGGTGCGGAGGCTCTCGCGCAGCGTCCGCGCGAAGTCCGTCACGACGGCGTCCGGCAGCGCGTACGGCGAATCGGGCCGCGCCTGGAGGAGGAACGCCAGCTCCGCGACGGCGAGGCCCGAGCGTGCGATCGTCTCGCGGACGTCGAGGAAGCGCAGCAGCGCGGCGGGCGACGCGAACGGATCGGGCACGGCCGGTACGACCAGCTCGGCCACCGCCAGCAGCTCCGGCACGGTCAGACGCAGGGCGCGGGCCAGCGTCGTCCAGCGCACGAGGGCGCCGACGTGCGCGAGGTCGAGCGTCGTGCCGACGCGGGCGAACAGCGCGGACAGCTCCTCGTCGGTCACGGTGAGGGCGGCGAGCAGCGTCGGCCGATGGTCCTGCAGGTCTCCGCCGGCCAGCGGCAGCGCGAACGCCGGATCCGGCGGCGTGACGACCGCCGGGTTCTGGAACAGCGACGCGAACATCGACATCGCGGCGCGCCCGGGATGCTCGGGGTCCGGCCGTCCCTCGGTGGGCAGCGAGCCGAACCAGGCCGCGAGCGTCTCGGTCGGGACCTCCAGGCGCGAGCGCACGAGGGCCGCGTCGCGGAGCGCCACGAGGGCGGCGGCGTCGAGCCTGCCGCCGCCGAGCCTCGGCGCGCGCAGCAGGAGGTCGAGCTGCCACATGTCCCACGGGACGTGGCGCCACAGCCGCAGGAAGCGGTGCATGCGGTCGAGCGCCGCGGGGCTGAGGTGCACGATCGACTGCTGATCGAGCGCGCAGCTCTCGGGCGGCCGCGCGAGGGCCACCCGCTGCGGCGCGCCGTCGGGCGTGATCCAGCGGACCGTGAGCAGCGTCAGCAGCTGCGCGTACTCCACGTGGGCGTGGCCGAGGACGTCGAGGACGGGCTGCTCGTCGAGCGTCGCGTCGAAGAACCAGAACCCCTGCTGCGCCGCCGCCGTCGCGGCGGCGGTGACGACGAGCCCGGTCTCGTGCGAGGACAGTCCGAAGTACTCGCCGGCCTCGCTGAGCGCCGAGGGCGTCCCGGTCGCGGGGTCGCGGAACGCCTGCATCAGCCGCCAGCGCGGGACGCCGAGGTGGTCCAGGAAGACGCGTGCCTGGTCCTGCCAGAGGTCGAAGCAGGACGACATCGGCGCGCTCGCCGTCCGCAGCACGTCGTACGCGGCGCGGTCCTCGCGCTCGGGCGCCGCGCGCAGCTCCGCCTGCGGCCGCGTGGTCTGCAGGTCGAGCACGCCGCTGCTGCCGGGCACGGCCGCCTCGAGGATCTCGCAGACGATGTCGATGTACGGGAGCGCCGTCTCGGTGTTCTCGCAGTTGAGCTTCAGGCTCCCGACGTCGGGGCGGCGCTCGGCCAGCACCGCGCGGACGCTGCGGCCGCCGATCTCGGCGGGGTGCGCATCCAGCCAGCGCAGCAGGTCGGCCAGGTAGGCGGCCGGGCTGTACACGGACTGGCAGTGCTCGCAGTCGCAGGCGTCGAGCGGCCCGAAGAGCACCTCCAGGTCCGGGATCTCCGCGAGCAGGAGCTCGCGATCGGCCTGGGTGACCGTGTGGTCGAGCACCGCGCTCGGGTTGTTGCGGTGCAGCTCCGCGCGGTAGTCGGCGAGGCGCGCGAGCACCTGCGCGTACTGAAGCTCGGCATAGCCGTGGATCGTCAGCGCGGTTCGCCTGTCGACTCCGGAGGCGCCGAGCCGGCTGACGACCTCCGCCTTGCCGAGCCCGACGATCTGCGAGGAGCTGTGCAGGCGCTGGTCGAGCAGCGCGCGCCCGGCCGCCGCGCTCGGCGCGAGCCGGTGCGCCCGCTGCATCACGCGCAGTTCGGCGCGCACCTCGGGATCGAGGTGGAGCGCCGCCGTACGCGCGAAGGCGTCGACGTTGTCGACGCGCAGATCGAGCTGGGGGTGGTCGTCGACGATCTGCGCGACGTCCGGCACGTGGCTGAGCAGGTGCTCGCCGCTGCGGCCCATCTCGGCCGTGAACGCCACCGTCGGGAAGATCCGTTCGCTCTGCGCGGCGAGCGTGCGCGCGTACGTCTCGCGCCGCTCCTCCGGCGTCGCGCCGTCGGTGCCCTCGGGCACCGCGTCGCCGTTCTCCCGGATCAGCTCGGCCCAGGTCGCAGGCGTGAGCTTCGCGGTGTCGCGCGAGCCGTTGAGGCGCTCGTCGCCCGCGTCGCCGATGCGCGCCTTGAGGAACGTGACCGTCGGCAGGTGGTTCTTGGCGACGAGCCCGACCTGCACCGTCGTCTCGAGATCGGCGACCGCCGCGGCGCCGCCGAAGTCGTCGGGCCGCGCGCGCACGTCGCTCCAGAAGGCGTCGCCGAGTCCGCGGCCGGCGATGAACGCGTCCGCGACTGCGACGTACCGCGCCTCGGGCACCGCCGTCGCGTCGAGCAGCGCGCGCAGGCTGCCGTCGCCGACCAGGATCGGCTTGTCGAGGGCGTACGCCTGGCGCTTGGCGGCCAGTGCGGCCAGGATCGCGTCCTGGCGCAGGCCGACGGTTACCGGGAGGAGGTTGTCGCCGAGCGCGGTCTCGAGCGCCCGGCGCTGCAGGTCGGCGTCCATGAAGGCGATCCCGGAAGCCACGCGGTCGACCAGCTGGTCGATCAGCTCCCATTCCGATGCCGCGGCCAGGAGCTCGTCGGGCAGGCTGGGCGGCAGGCTCTGCGCGACGAAGCCGAAGACGACCGGCGCGTCGAGCTGCGGGTCGGCGAGCTGGCCCGCGGCGCGGTGGGCGAGCACGACCGCCATCACGTCGTCCTGCGCGAGCCCGGCGGCCTGGGCGACGCGGCTGATCTCCGGGCTCGCGGCCGTCTCCGCCAGCTCGCCGATCGGCACGCCCTCCGCCGCCGCGACGATCGCCGCCAGGCGCGTCTCGTACTCGGACGTCCCGCGGTAGGGCTGGTCACCCTCGGTGAAGTTCGCCCACGCGATCGCCGTCGGGTTGAACAGCTGCTTTCGGCCGATCTCGCCGCCCGCGTCGCTGAACACGACCGTGAGGTTGAGCGGCGTCACGGGCCGGCCCGTGACCGGGTCCGTGGGCACGGCATAGGGGAGGTCGAAGAACCCGTTGCCGAGCGTGGTGCGGGTGGCCAGCACGTCGCCCTCGCCCCGGAGCGGGCGGGTGCGCAGCTCGACGGTCACGCCGCCCCGTCCGGCCCAGCGCTCGTCGCGGACGGAGCCGCGGATGCGGTTGACCGCTCCGGGGGCGACCGACGGGGCGGCCTCGGCGATCGCGGCGTTGATCTTCGCGAGCGTCGGGGCGTCCGCGTGGCCGGTCTGGGGCAGCTCCGACGCGGCCTGGAACGCGATCACCGCCTGGCGGGTGGACCGGCCGAAGCGCGCGGCGTGCAGCTCGCCGCCGGCGACGTCGTGCCCGAGGAAGGCCAGCGCGCGCTGGAGCCTCGGGACGTCCTTGTTGGTGGCGTTGAGCCGCAGCACCCGCGGAACGCGCTCGAGGGCCGCCGGGTCGGGTGCGGACACGACCGGGACGGGCCCGGGCCGGCTGCTCGCGACGGTCGTCAGCCGCTCGAACGTGGCGGTGTCGACCTCGCCGGTGGCCGGCAGCCCGGCGTGCTCCTGGAAGGCGCGTATGGCCTCGCGCGTCGAAGGGCCGATCGTCCGGGCCGACATCTCGGCGCCGTCGATCGCGAGGTCGAGCTTGCGGATGCGGCCGGCGCGCAGGATCGCGCGCTGCAGCTTGGCGATCTGCGTGCGCGACGAGAGCCGGCCGGCCAGCGCCCGCTCCCGGACCGCGCCGACGAGCCGCTCGGTGACCAGCTCCCCGTGCGGCATGCCCTCGGCCTCCGCGAGCTCGCGCATCCGCCCCAGGCTGGACTCGCGGAACTCGCGGCTGCGGGCCTCGGCCGGGTCGACGGGGAGCCCGGCCTGCGCCAGCAGGTCCTGCAGGCGCCTGGCGCGGTACCGGCCGTGGGTGAGCACGCGATGCTGGACCTCGGCCTTGAGCCGCTCCAGCGTGGGCTCGTCGAGCTCGCCCGTCTCCGGCAGGCTCGCGCGGCGTTGCAGCTCACGCAGCGCGGCCTCGGTGCTCGGCCCGATGCGCCGGGCGCGGGCCTCCTCGCGCGAGACGTCGAGGCCGACGGTGCCGAGCGCTCGATGGATCCCGGCGGCCTCGCGCTTCGCGCCGGCGCGCGGCACCCGCAGCGCCGCGACCTCTTCAAGCGAGGACACTCGGGCACGGTCGGCGGACGGCATGATGGAGCGGCTCCTTGTGGTCGGCTCCCCGGGCGTTCAGGGTGACCCCATCACTCGGCGCGACCCGTGTCAAACGGGGATGACCGCTCCTCATCTCGCCGGCTCGAGGAACTCGCGCAGCACCGTCGCGTCGTCCCGCTGCTGGAGCGTCGGCAGCACGCCGAAGCGAGCGTTGCGGTTCCACTCGTTGTTCGGGTCAAGGGCTCCGCCCGGGCCGTGACACTGGGCGCAGAACGGGTTGCGCTTGTCCGCCATCGCCCGGTCGTAGAGCTTCTTGTCGTAGCGGAACTCGCCGCGTGGACCCATCAGCCCGAACACGACGGAGTCGAGCGTGCCGAGCGGCGTGAAGTAGTAGGCGTCGGTCGCGATGCCCTTGGCGACGGACCACGTCGAACGCTCGCTCGAGATCGCCGCATCGGTGGTGTTCGCCGCCGGGTTGAGCGTCTGGCCGGCGGCGTACGCGTCGTTGGTCTCCGTGAAGACGTAGGCCGCCACTCCCAAGTTGATCGCGAGGCCGACCCAGCCCCCGATCTTGCCCTTGCGCGCGCGGGGCGTGTGTGGGGTGTTCGGTGTCTTCGGGAGGCTCGAGCCCTGCAGCGAGGGGCTCAGCTCGGGCACGTCGGGGACGATCCCCTTGGCGTGCAGCTCGGCGGCCACGTGCTGGCCGGGGTGCTTGATGCCGGCGTTGTGCGCCGCGTCGACCTGGTGGGCGAAGTTGTGCCCGGAGCCCTCCACCCCCGCGTGGCCGCGCTGGACGCCGAGGTTGGTGGTCTGCAGCGCCGCCGCCGGGTTCTTGGCCAGGTGGTCGAACGTGTGATGGAGCTGGAGGCCCTTCAGCGAGATGCCGGACTGCTCGGCGAGCTTGCCGAAGCGCGTGCGGACGTTGCTGTACATGTCCCGCGCGAACTTGATGCCGGTTCCGGGCTTGCGGTTCGAGCCCATGCCCTTGGCGGCGACGCGCTCCTGCAGCTCGGCCTGGAAGGCCGCCTCGACGTCCTTGTAGGTGCTCGCCTTGAACCGTGGGCCGAGCGCCTCGACGACAGCCTTCTCCCACAGCGCCCCGAGCCTCGGGTCGTTGCCGATCAGCCCGGGCAGCGGCGGCTTGCCGTCGGCGCCGGTGGGGTCGTGCAGCACGACCGGGTTGCCGTCGCAGTACTCGTACAGGCACAGCCGCCGCGCGGGCCCCTTCGGGTCGCACGCGATCCAGCGGCCGAGCCAGGGCGCGTAGTGACGCGCCCCGTGGTAGTACAGCCCGCTCTCGTCGTCGCGCTCCTTGCCGCAGTAGCGGTAGCGCTTCGGCGTCTCGGTCGCGCTGCGCGCGGCCTGGTAGGTCGAGCTGCCGTACGGCGAGTACTCCTCGTAGGAGACGATCCGCGCCTGATCGTCGAGCTCGAGCGCGGCCGAGCCGAGGTGGTTGCCGTACTGGTAGCGGATGAGCCGCCGCGGGATGCCGGGCTCGGCGCCGCTGGTGCGCGTCTCCACGAGCGCGACCCGCCGCTGGAGGTTGTCGGTGAGGTGCAGGGTCTCGCGCTCGAGCGGGTCGGAACCGTGCCGGCGGTAGAGCTCGACGCCGTCGAGGTAGATCCGCTCGTCGGTGACCTGCCCGCCGGCGCCTTCGGTCACCTTGCGCACGCGGACGCCGTTGGCGGCGTACACGTGGTAGGTGCGCTCCGCGTCGCCGCCGTCGACGACCTGCCGCTGCGTCATGCGCAGCTGGTCCTCGTGGTCCCACGCCATCGCGGCCAGGTGCGGCATGCGCTGCAGGTTCCCGTGGGCGTCGTAGCCGTCGCCGGCGGCGCTGAAGACCCCGACGTCGCCGCCGGTCACGGTCCTCGTGAGCCGGTTGCTGCGCTGCAGTGGGTCCAGCGCGCTCGCCTCCTCGTACGCGAAGGTGCGCGTCCAGCCCGGGTGCAGCGGGTCGCTGCCGCGGTGCTGCATCGAGAGCAGGTTGCCGACGGCGTCGTGGACGTAGCGCTCGACGTACGTGCCCATGGCGTTGCCGTCGCCGGGATGCAGCAGGCCGGCGCGCGGGCCGTCGGCGGCGGAGTGCGGGATCGGCGCGCCACCCGCCTGCCCGAGATGCTCGCGCCCGGTCGCCTCGATCAGGCGGTAGCCCGAGTCGTAGAGGTAGTGCGCGCCGGGCTCGACGTGCCGGTTGCGGAAGAACGTGGACTGCTGCGCGTCGTCGCGGATGCTCGCGACGTTGCCGACCGGGTCGTACGCGTAGCGCAGGCTCTGGACCGGGGACGCTCCGCCGCGCCGGGTGACCAGGTGCACGAGGCGGAAGGTCAGCGGGTCGTGGCGGTACGTCGTCGCGACGCCGTTGCCGTACTCGACGCGTGCGGCCTGGCCCTTGGCGTCGTACTCGACGCCGGTCAGCACGGGCAGCGTCGCGGTCGCCGCGTCGAGCGGCCCGGCGGGCTCGCCCGCCTGGTCGAGCCAGGCGTCCACGCGCTCCAGCAGGTTCGCGGCGTTGTAGCTCGGCTGCACGACGGTGACCGCCGTGCCCGGCCGGTTGCTGTGCGGGGCGACGATCTGCTCGGGGCGGTCCAGCGCGTCGTAGCGCGTCAGGCTGAGGAACGCCTCGGGCTCGAGGGCGACCGGCCCGGACCAGTCCAGCATGGCCCGGTGGTCGCGGGCCAGCTGCCGCCGGCTGCGCTGCGGGTTGCCCTTGAAGTCGTGGAGGTCGGTGACGACGACGCCGGCCTGGTCGCGCAGCTCGACGCCCTTGCCGCGGAGGTTGCGCGCCTCCGCGTCGGGGAGGCCCTCGCCGTAGGTCGTCTGCCCGACGAGAAGCTCGGGGCCGGCTCCCTCGCGCACGAACGAGCCCGTCTGACGGCGCTCGGTGTCGTACTCGGTGCGGAAGCGGTGGCCGCGCTCGTCCCACGCGAAGATCGGCTTGCCGAGGACGTCGATGAGGATCCACCGCCGACCCGCCTCCATGCTCGCGCGGTGCACGCAGTTGGCGAGCATGTCGTACGCGTAGCGCGCGACCGTGCGCCCCTCCGCGTCGACGATCGCGCGCTGGTTGCCCTCGATGTCGAGGATCGTGCGGGTCTCGTGCAGCGCCTCGAACGGCGCCGCGTTGCTGTGGCGGCCGCGGGTGTGCGCGACGGTGAGGAACGTGCGGCCGAGGGCGTCGGCGTGCGAGACCAGGGGTGTGGCCGCATGGACGGCGACCTCCGCGGCCGCGCGCGCCTCCGCGGCGCGCTCGGCGGGATCGGGCCAGCGGCCGGCCGCCTCCTGGGCGTGCGCGGGCTCGGTGCGCAGCGCGTGCCAGGTCGGCAGGTACTCGCCTTCCTCCAGCCGTGCGAAGTGGGCGCCGACGTCGGGGTCCGCCGCGGGGTCGGCGATCAGCACGGTGTCGTTGACGTCCCAGCTCTCCGAGCGCCACGGTCCGAACACGGACTTCTCGTAGCTCCGGTTGGGGTGCAGCGTCGCGACGACGCGCTCGCCCGGGTCGTAGAAGAGCAGCGCGCTCACGCCGATGCGCACGTCGTCCTCGAACGTGGCCGTGTCGGTGAAGAACGGCTCGTAGCGGCGGACGGGATTTCCCTTGTTGTCGCGCACGGTCCACCCACTGGCGACCCAGCGGGGGCTGACGTCGTGCCCGGCGACGGGACCGTCCTCGGCCTGGACCTTCTTCTGCACCACGCCGCCGAAGCCGTCGGAGTAGCTGAGCGACGTCTGGATGCGCAGGCCGCCGGCGGGCACGGGCTCGCTCGCGTGGGTCTCGCGAGCGAGCGTGGCGGCGACCGGCGGCCGGCGTGCCCCGTCCGGGGCGCGCCAGTAGGCCGTGACGTCGTAGACGACGCGGGACGTCGCGCCGTCGAGCAGCGTCGCGGCGGAGGGACCGCGGGGGGCCGCGAGGAACGCGTCGATCTCGGCCTGCGTGAGGTCGGCGCGGAACCCCGGTCCGAGCCGGTCGCCGGGGACCGGGATCTCCTCGGGCTTGCCCATCACGGCGTCACCGACGACGAGGCCGAACGCGTCGAAGGCCACCGTGGAGCGGTTGCGGTTCGGGTCCATGACCAGGACGGGCTGCAACACGCGGTAGTCGTGCCCGTGGCGCACGAGCGGCTGTGCCGGGTCGACGGCGCGCTCGCCGGCCGTCACGCGGTTGCCGACGCTGTCGCGCGCCTCCCGCACGAGCAGGTCGTGGCCGTCGTAGGTCGTGAAGCTCTCCGCGCCGAACGGATCGCGGTGGCGGTGAGGGAGGAAGAAGTGCCCGCGCGCATGCGCCAGCTCCTCCGCCGGCGAGTCGCCGGCTCCCGGCGAGTAGAACGTCGCCCGGGACGGGACCCACCACCCGTCGTCGCCCTCGGTGTGGACGTAGCCGCCGTCGCCGCCGAGCATCGCGTCGTCGACCCGATCGCCGTAGACCTGAGCGAGCAGCCCGGGGGTGAACGCCAGGGTGCAGTCGACGAAGGGCAGCCCGAGCGACTGCTGCACCCCGAGCGGGAGCGGGCCGGTCAGGTCGTCCCGGCGGCCGTAGCTGCGCACGTGCTCGATCAGGCGCTTCTCGAGCGCGCCCGGGCCCGGCTCGCTCTCGTAGCCGATGGTGGCCGCCGCGGCGCCCGCGGCGGCGAGGTCCTCGAGGCTGAAGCGCGTCGCGCCGGCCGGGAGCGCCAGGCCGGTCAGCGCGTACGTGCGCGACTCGCAGGTTCGCGGCGTGCGGTACGCGTCGGCGGCGTCGACCGCGTTCGTGACGCGGTGCTCGGCGTAGACGACCTTGAGCTCGTTCTGCCGGGCCTGGTCCTCGGCGCCCAGCGTCGGATCGGGCCTGCGGCGGCCGTAGCCGACGGCCGCGGAGCGCAGGGCGTTGCCGAACTCGTCCATCTCGATGGTCACCGCGTGGGCTATCCGCGGGTCGGCCGGCTCGCGCTCGTAGTGGCAGGTGAGCGTCTCGCCGACGTGGGCGAAGAAGATGGCGTGCCGGTTGCGCCCGCGCGGCTGCAGCGTTCGGACGGCGTGGCTCTGCTCGGTCACGACGTACGGGTGCGGCTCACGCTCGGTGCCGTCGCGGGCGTAGACCTCCTGGCGCAGCATCGCGCCCTTCAGCGCGCGGCATGCCTCGCGCTCCTCGTCGAGCGTGAGCCCGTCCGGCAGGATCGTGTCGTCGAGCAGCAGCGCGCGCGCCTCGGCGTCACCGGCGCCCTGCTCGCGGTGGTACTCGCCGGCGAAGTGGGTCGAGATGCGGTCGCGGCCCAGGTGGACGCCGGTGTGGAACCAGGTCCTCGTGAGGACCGGCGGGACGTCGGACGCGCCGCCGAGCGCGGCGAGCTCGTCGGTGTCCCACTGCTCGACCATCCCGAAGCCGCGGAACTCGCGATCCGCGCCGTCGTAGTGCCCGTGGTGGTAGGCGAAGCGGGTGACGAAGCGGCTGCGGTTGATGCGGTCGTGCGTGACGATGCGCTCGACCACCTGCACCGGCATCGGCAACCGGGTGATCCAGCGGCGGCCGGCCCGCTTGTCGGCGAGGGAGAAGCGCGTCGACGGCGCGTAGTGGATCTCCGTCTCGGCGCCGAGGTTGTTGGCGTAGCGGGTGAGCACGTGCGGCTTGACGCCGCCCATCAGGTCGACGTAGCGCACGGGGCTCGGCGCGTCGGCGGGCAGCGCCGACGACCAGACGAGGCAGGCGGTGCCGGTGCCGAGCAGGTCCGCCGTCGCGACCGAGGCGATGTCGTGCACGGGCGGGAACCCGGCGAGCCGGCGCGGCGCGCTGAGGCGGTTGCCCGCCTGGTTGAAGTACAGCCGCGCGCCGTCGCGTGCCAGGTAGACGATGTCGCTCGTCCCGGACCCGTCGATGTCCGCGATGCGGATGCGGCGCTGGTCGAACAGGTCGGGCTCGTCGAACCGGGGCGCGTCGTCGAGCGCGACCTTGGGGCCGAAGCGCCCGTGGCCCAGGTTCGGCCAGTAGCAGACCTCGCCGTTGCGGATTCGCACGAGGTCGGTCAGGCCGTCGCCGCACATGTCGGCCAGGTGGATCGACTGCTCGCCGTCCGCGAGCACGAGGCGCGGGCCGCGCTCCTCGTCGGCGGAGACGTCGACGGACCGCGCGGCGCCGAAGCCGTCCTCGGCGAGCGACGGATGCCACCGGATGGCGTCGCGCTCGGTGATCAGCACGTCGGCGTGGCCGTCGCCGTCGAGGTCGACGAGGCGCAGGTTGGGGTCGTCCCACGCCAGCTGCGGAAGGTGGCGGAACGGGCGCAGCGTCTCCCAGCCCTCGTCCTGCCGGCGCTCGTAGAAGCCGGGGGTCGGCCCGCCGAGGGCGACGACGTCGACCTGTCCGTCGCCCGCGAGGTCCAGGAGCCGGTGGGCTTCGCCGCCCGGCGCCGCCGGCGCCGGAGTGCTCGCGACGGTGGTCAGCGGGCCGAAGCGCCCGTCGCCGAGCGGGGGCTTGTAGAACCATGCGCCGGCCTGCTCGGTCAGGACGCCCGCGACGCCCTCGCCGTCGAGGTCCACCCACTGGTAGGTCGACCCATCGATGCCGCTCGGCAGGTTCTCCACGCTCGAGGCGTCGAGCCGCAGCACCTCGTCGTGGAGGACCGGCCGCCGGTACTCGAACTCGAGCGGCGGCAGCGAGCGCTCGAGGTACGTCGCGTACTCGGCGCCGTCGCGCACCAGCACCGGCTGCGTCTCGTCGCGGACGTAGCCGGATTGCGTGATCGAGCGGATCGTCGACACGAAGCGCGTGCTCCCGCGATGGCCGAGCTCGGCGTCGATGCCGGGCGGCTGCGCGTAGTCGAGGTCGGCGTAGTCGATCTCGGTGGCGCGCACGAGGCCCTCGTAGCCCACCTCGCCGGTGGGAAGGCCGGGGACGCGGTGGAACATGAGCACGCGGTGGCAGCGCCTGTGCGTCCGCACCTCGAACCCCGCCCGGTGCGAGGAGGTCGGGTCCGGACGAGCCGACCATGCGCGGCCCGCTGCCGGCGACGCGCGCGTGAAGCGGTGCTGCGCGTCCGCGGGCCGGGACGGATCGAGCGCGACCTCCTCGACGTGGCCCTCGTCGTAGTCGAGGACGACCTCGAACAGCCACTCGGCCCGCGCGAGGTCCGGCTGGACCAGCCGCGAGACGCGGTTGCCGTAGCGGATGCGCTTCAGGTAGCGCCCCGCGGTGCGGACGCGGTTGCGCTCGCTCGCGAGGGACGGATCGACGCCGGCGCCGTCCTCGGCCGCGTACTCGTAGACGATCGCGTTGCCCTTGTCGTCGTGGCTCTGCGAGATCAGCCAGCTGAAGACGCGCGCGGGGTCGGCCGGGTCGGCGACCCGCGAGGCGGCGTCGGTCCCGAAGAGCGCCGTCACGTTGTCGCGGCTGATCGAGCGCCAGTGCACCTCGCCCGTCGCGAGGTGGCTCCAGCGCTCGATGCGGGCGAACAGGCCCTCGGTCCGCGGGCGGTAGCGGTGGATCACGTACCCGGGGGCCGTCGTGTCGTCCGCGAAGCGGCTGCCGTCGGGTTCGAGCACGGGGACGAGATCCTCGGCGCCGGAGAGCAGGTAGACGTCGGACTCCTCGTCGTCGCGGTAGAGAGGCACGCCGGTGTCCGTGCGGCGGCTGATCGCGGGCGCCGACAGGCTCCAGCCCAGGCCGAACGGCCCGTTGCCCGACCCCGAGTCGTAGGAGAGCGTCAGCTCCGGGCCGAACCCGGAGCGTCCGGGGCTCGTCGCGATCGGGACCTTGACGGAGCCGGTCCCCGTCGTCGGGTTCGCGCTGAACTTCTCGCCGATCCCGCGGATCGCCCCGCCGCCCCGGGCCGGAGCCGCCGGCGCGCCGGACGCCGGCTCAGCCATCGGACGCTGCCAACGGGGGAACCACGGGAGAGACCTCGTGTTCGGTTGTTCGGGACCCCAGGAGCACGCTTCCAGCGCGCGGCGCGGATGTCAAACGCCCCCGCGCCGCACCAGACCCTCTACCGTCAGTGACACACCCTGTGGAAGGACAGACATGCCGACAGGCACCGTGAAGTGGTTCAGTGACGACAAGGGCTTCGGCTTCATCACCCCCGACGACGAGAGCAAGGATCTCTTCGTCCACCATTCGGCGATCACCGGCAGCGGCTTTCGGTCGCTCGCCGAGGGCGCCAAGGTCTCGTACGACGCCGGCAGCGGGCCGAAGGGGCCGAACGCCGAGAACGTGCAGGTGATCTGAGTGGAGCAGGAGCCGCGCGGCGAGGACACGTCCGAGGACGACGAGATCCGCGCCCTCGTCACGCGGCTCTCGCGCCCGCACCGGACGGGAGGAAGGGTCGTCGAGCGCGCCTCGCTGCTCGCCGCGGGGAACGACTTCGCCGCGGTCATCGCGTGGATCGAGGCGCACGGCGGAGAGCCGGAGGCGCCGCCCGCGGCGAAGACGCAGCGCGGGCTGCACAGCTCGCGCCTCGCCCCGCGCGACGACGCGGCGCCGCTGCGCTTCATCCTGCCCGCCGCGGCCTGCGCCTGACCTAGACGTCGCAGACCGCGATGGCCGGCGCGTCCCGGCGCGCCTTCTCCGTCGCGGTCGCGAGGTCGCCGAGCGGCGTGTAGACCACGCGGTCGGGGTCGAGGTCGAGCGAGGCGGCGTCGTCCGGCTCGAGGCGCTCGACGAGGTCCTTCGACGCGAACGCGCGGCCCCCGGTGGCGCACGCCTCGATGCGCGCGGTCTCGTTGACCTGGTCGCCCAGGGCCGTCACCTCGGTGCGGCCGCTGGTCGTGATCTGGCCGACGTAGAGGTTCGCGCCCCAGTGCAGCCCGAAGCGCAGCACGACGTCCTCGGCCTTCAGGTCGCAGCGCGCGGCGACGTCGGGCACCGCGTCGCGCAGCGCGCGGGCCGCCGCGATGCACGCGCGCGCCGCCGCCGACTCCGAGCCGGCGCTCTCCGCCAGGAAGAACGCGACGACGCCGTCGCC
>DASZDF010000554.1:0-1836 GCA_035942275.1 Solirubrobacteraceae bacterium
ACAGAGGGGCAGTCGCACCGCCGCGCAGACAAGGACTACGACCAGCTCGCGCGCTCGACGATCATGTCGTTCCCCTTCCTTGGCTTGACCGCTTGCTTGCTTGGTACTGCGCGGCGTGACCCTATGCGGGGGTCGGTACGGATTGCACTAGAACGTTGGTCCAGATGTTGGATCTATGGCCGGTTGCGACCGAAGAGGTCGTGGGCCTTGACCCACTCCTCGGCGACGATCGCCGACCCGAGCGACAGCTCGCCGCACAGCACGGTCGCCGCCACGATCTCGGCGAACTTCATGACGCCGCCCTTCCCGTAGCAGCCGAGCATCTCGAGGCACTCGCGCTGCGTCGCCAGCCCGGTGCCGCCGCCGTAGGTCGCCACGATCAGCGACGGGATCGTGATCGAGTAGTAGTAGTCGCCGTCGTCCAGCAGCTCGGCGAACGCGAAGGCGGCGGACGACTCGGCCACGTTCGCGACGTCCTGGCCCGTGGCGATGAACATCGCGGTGATCCCGTTGGCCGAGTGCGCGCCGTTGTTGTTGACGCCCGACATGAACCCGCCGAGCGTCGAGACCTGCCGCGCGCGGAAGAGGCGCCGCGTGTCCGCGTGCATCTGCTCCTCGACGAGCGCAGCGGGGAGCGTCGCCTCGGCGACGACCCGCTTGCCGCGGGTGTGGAGCATGTTGACCTGCGAGCTCTTCTTGTCGGTCGCGAAGTTGGACTCGAGGTAGAAGTTGACGATCTCGACGGGCGAGTTCGAGGTGATCCACGAGCACGCCGCCGCGGTCGCCTTGCCCGTCATGTTCTGCCCGGCGGCGTCGCCGGTCGTGTAGTTGAAGCGCGTGTAGAGGATCCGGCTCGCGCTGTACTGCTCGACGTCCTGGAGCCTGCCGGACCTCGTGGTCGTCTCGGCGGCCTCCTTGATCTCGTCGAAGTGCTCGGAGAGCCAGACGCTGAACTCTCGCGCCTCACGGGCGCTCTCGAACACGAACGCGGGCGCGCGCTGCATGCGGTCGTCGAGGATCGTCGTCGTGACGCCGCCGGCCTCGCGCAGCAGCTTCATCCCGCGGTTGTAGCTCGCGACGAGCGTGCCCTCGGCGGTGGCCAGCGGGACGTAGAACTCGCCCTGCGCGTGCTCGCCGTTGACGAGCAGCGGGCCCGCGAGGCCGATCGGGACCTGCGCGATGCCGACGAAGTTCTCGACGTTGCCCGGCAGGATCGACGGGTCGAACGAGTAGCTCGTGACGTGCTCGAGCCGCGCGCCGGTCTGCTCGTGGGCGAAGTCCGCGCGCGCCTGCGCGGCGTCGCGCGTGTAGTCGTCGGTGCCGGGGCGGCGGGGGATCTTCATGCCGCGTCCGTACCCTCCCGCGCATGGAACATGTCCGCTCCCGCTTCCCGGCCCTCGCGCGCGGCGCCGCCTTCCTCGACGGGCCCGGCGGCTCGCAGGCGCCGGAGGAGGTCATCGCGGCGATCGGCGACCACCTCCGCCGCGGGACGGCGAACGACGGCGGCGTCTTCGCGACGTCGCGGGAGACGATCGCGCTCATCGCCGAGGCGCGGCGGGCCGCCGCGCGGCTGACCGGGAGCGCGCCGGAGGAGATCGCGTTCGGCGCGAACATGACGACGCTGAACTTCCTGCTCGCGCACGCGGTAGCGCGGACGCTCGCGCCGGGGGACGAGATCGTCGTCACCCAGCTCGACCACGACGCGAACGTCGCGCCGTGGCTGCGCGTCGCCGAGGACCACGGGCTCGTCGTGCGCGTCGCGCCGGTGCGGCCACAGGACGCGACGCTCGACGTCGACGCGCTCGAGGACTTGCTGGGCGAGCGCACGCGCGTCGT
>DASZDF010000555.1:0-10273 GCA_035942275.1 Solirubrobacteraceae bacterium
ACCTCTCCGGCAAGATCACCGTCGAGGCGCGCGGCGAGGTGGCCGCGCTCGCGGACACCATGAACACGATGGTCGACCGGCTGCGGTCGTTCGCCGCGGAGGTCACCCGCGTGGCGCGCGAGGTCGGCACCGAGGGCGTGCTGGGCGGGCAGGCCGACGTCAAGGGCGTCAGCGGCACGTGGCGCGACCTCACCGAGTCGGTGAACGGCATGGCGTCGAACCTCACCGACCAGGTGCGCTCGATCGCGGGCGTGACGACGTCGGTCGCCAACGGCGACCTGTCGCAGAAGATCACCGTCGAGGCGCGCGGCGAGGTCGCGGAGCTCGCGGACACGATCAACCGCATGGTCGACCAGCTCTCGAGCTTCGCGGCCGAGGTCACCCGCCTTGCCCGCGAGGTGGGAACGGAAGGCCAGCTCGGCGGCCAGGCGCGGGTCGAGGGCGTCTCCGGCACGTGGCGCGACCTCACCGAGAACGTGAACTCGATGGCGACGAACCTGACCGACCAGGTGCGGAACATCGCCCAGGTCACGACGGCGGTCGCCAACGGCGACCTGTCGCAGAAGATCACGCTCGACGCGCGCGGCGAGGTCGCCGAGCTCGCCGACACCATCAACCGGATGGTCGACCAGCTCTCGTCGTTCGCCGACGAGGTCACGCGCGTGGCGCGCGAGGTCGGCACCGAGGGCGTGCTGGGCGGGCAGGCCGACGTCAAGGGCGTCAGCGGCACGTGGCGCGACCTCACCGAGTCGGTGAACGGCATGGCGTCGAACCTGACCGACCAGGTCCGCTCGATCGCGGGCGTGACGACATCGGTCGCCAACGGCGACCTCTCGCAGAAGATCACCGTCGAGGCGCGCGGCGAGGTCGCGGAGCTCGCGGACACGATCAACCGCATGGTCGACCAGCTGTCGAGCTTCGCGGCCGAGGTCACCCGCGTCGCGCGCGAGGTGGGCATCGAGGGCCAGCTCGGCGGCCAGGCGCGGGTCGAGGGCGTGAGCGGCACCTGGCGCGACCTCACCGAGTCGGTGAACCAGCTCGCGGGCAACCTGACGACCCAGGTCCGCGCGATCAAGGACGTCTCCGCCGCGGTGACCCAGGGCGACCTGACGCGGCAGATCACGGTCGAGGCGCTCGGCGAGGTCGCCGAGCTGAAGGACATCGTCAACCAGATGATCCAGAACCTGCGCGTCACGACCGAGCGCAACGCGCAGCAGGACTGGCTCAACTCGAACCTCGCGCGCATCTCCGGCCTCATGCAGGGCCAGCGCGACCTCTCCCAGGTCTCGCGGCTCATCATGTCCGAGGTCACGCCGCTCGTCAGCGCGCAGCACGGCGCGTTCTTCCTCAACAGCGAGAACGGGGACCCCGACGAAGCCGAGCTGCGGCTCATCGCGTCCTACGGCTACAAGGAGCGCAAGAGCGTCTCCAACCGCTTCAAGCACGGCGAGGCGCTGGTCGGCCAGGCTGCGCTCGAGGCCAAGCCGATCCTCATCACCGAGGCCCCCGAGGACTACGTGCGGGTGACCTCCGGGCTCGGCGAGGCGCCACCGCGCAACATCATCGTCCTGCCCGTCCTCTTCGAGGAGCAGGTCATGGCGGTCATCGAGCTGGCGACGCTGCACGAGTTCGCCGACGTCGACCAGACGTTCCTCGAGCAGCTCTCCGAGACGCTCGGCGTCGTGCTCAACGCGATCATGGCCAACCAGCGCACCGAGGAGCTGCTCGAGCAGTCGCAGTCGCTGACGCGCGAGCTCCAGGAGCGCCAGGAGGAGCTGCAGAGCCAACAGGAGCAGCTGCGGCGCTCCAACGCGGAGCTCGAGGAGCAGGCCCAGTCGCTCAAGGCGTCCGAGGAGCTGCTGCAGACCCAGCAGGAGGAGCTGCGCCAGACGAACGAGGAGCTCCAGGAGAAGGCGGCGCTGCTGAGCCAGCAGAACCGCGACATCGAGCTGCGCAACCGCGAGATCGAGGAGGCGCGGCGCGAGCTCGAGGAGCAGGCGCGCCAGCTCGAGCTGACGTCGAAGTACAAGAGCGAGTTCCTCGCGAACATGTCGCACGAGCTGCGCACGCCGCTCAACTCGCTGCTGATCCTCTCGAAGCTGCTCGCCGACAACCCCGAGCACAACCTCTCCGAGCGCCAGATCGAGTTCGCGCAGACGATCCATCAGGCCGGCACCGACCTGCTCGCGCTGATCTCGGACATCCTCGACCTGTCGAAGGTCGAGGCCGGGAAGATGGAGGTCCACCCCGCGTCGCTGCCGCTCAACCAGGTGCGCGACTACGTCGACCGGGCGTTCCGCTCGGTCGCCGAGGAGAAGGGGCTCACGTTCGTCGTCGAGGTCGACAAGGACGCGCCGCACGCGCTCGTCACCGACGAGCAGCGCCTGCAGCAGGTGTTGCGCAACCTCCTCTCCAACGCATTCAAGTTCACCGACGAGGGCTCGGTCGAGCTGCGGATGACGACGGCCGAGGCGCCCTACGCGGTCGCGTTCACGGTCAAGGACACCGGCATCGGCATCGCCACCGACAAGCTGCGGCTGATCTTCGAGGCCTTCCAGCAGGCGGACGGCACGACGAGCCGCAAGTACGGCGGCACGGGGCTCGGCCTCTCCATCTCGCGCGAGATCGCGAAGCTGCTCCAGGGCACGATCGAGGTGCACTCCACGCCCGGCGAGGGCAGCTCGTTCACGCTGCTCCTGCCCGCGGCGATCGAGGCGCCGATCGACGGCGAGGCCGAGGAGCTGCCGTCCCGCGTGCCGGCCGGGCCGCCCGTCGTGCTGCTGCCCCCCGAGGCGAACGGCGGCGGCGACGGCCACGGCACGGCGACGGCGCTCTCCGCGGCGCCGGAGGACGCGCCGACGCTCGCGCAGCCGATCGACGACCGCGAGGAGCTCGTCGCGGGCGACCGCGTCCTGCTCGTCGTCAACCCCGACGAGGACGCGGCGCGGGCGTCGGCCGAGCGGGCGCGCGACGCCGGCTTCAAGGTCGTGCTCGCGCGCGGCGGGCCGGCGGCGATGGGGCTCGCCCACGAGTACGGGCCCGACGCCGTGCTGCTCGACGTCGGCGCCGAGGGGCGCCTGCTCCAGACGCTCAAGCACGAGCCGCGGACGCGGCATCTCCCCGTCGTCGCCATCGGCGACGCCGAGGGGCGGCAGGACGCGCTGCGCTGCGGCGCCGCCGCGTACCTCGAGCGCCCGGCCGAGGAGGAGTCGCTCGGCTCCGCCCTGACCGAGCTCGTCACGTTCCTCGACCGGCCGACGCGCCATCTCCTCGTCATCGAGGACGACGCCACCGAGCGCAAGGCGATCTGCGAGCTCGTCGGCGGCGAGGGGATCGAGGTCACGCAGGCGGGCTCGAGCGAGGAGGCCCAGGCCGAGCTCGACCGGCGCGTCTTCGACTGCATCGTGCTCGACCTCAAGCTGCCGAAGACGCAGGGCTTCCAGCTCCTCGAGGCGATCAAGGGCGACGACCGGCACCGCGAGACGCCGGTGATCATCCACACCGGCAAGGCGCTGACGCGCCGCGACGAGACGAAGCTCCAGCGCTACGCCGAGACGATCATCGTCAAGGACGCGGGCTCGCCGGAGCGGCTGCTCGCCGAGACCTCGCTCTTCCTCCACCGGCCGGAGTCGTCGCTGCGCGACGAGGACCGGCGGCGGCTCGAGAGCATGCACCAGGCCGACGCGGTCCTGCACGGGCGGACCGTGCTCATCGTCGACGACGACGTGCGCAACGTCTTCGCGCTGACGAGCGCGCTCGAGGCGCGGGGCATGACGGTCCGGTTCGCTGAGAACGGCGTCGAGGCGCTCGAGCAGCTCAAGGAGGACGCCGCCGTCGACCTGATCCTGATGGACGTGATGATGCCGGAGATGGACGGCTACGAGACCACGCGCGCCGTGCGCCAGATGCCCGAGCTCGAGAACCTGCCGATCATCGCCCTGACCGCGAAGGCGATGAAGGGCGACCGCGAGAAGAGCATCGAGGCCGGGGCGTCGGACTACATCACCAAGCCGGTGGACGTGGAGCAGCTGCTCTCGCTGATGCGCGTCTGGCTTTACCGGTAGTGAACGACCCGGAGCGCATCGAAGTCGACCTGCTGCTGGAGGGGGTCTACCGCCGGTACAGCTACGACTTCCGCGGCTACGCGCGGGCGTCGCTGCGCCGGCGGCTGTGGCGGCGGGCGCACGAGGAGGGCGTGCAGACGCTGTCGGGGCTCCAGGACCGCGTCCTGCACGACCCGGCGGTGATGGACCGCCTGCTGCGCGACCTCTCGATCAACGTCACCGAGATGTTCCGCGACCCGGGGTTCTTCCGGACGGCGCGCGAGAAGGTCGTCCCGATCCTGCGCACCTATCCCTACGCGCGCGTCTGGAACGCCGGGTGCTCCACGGGCGAGGAGACGTACTCGCTCGCCATCGTGCTCGCCGAGGCGGGGCTGCTCGACCGCGTCCGCATCTACGCGACGGACATGAACGACGACGTGCTCGCCGTCGCGCGCGAGGGCGCCTTCCCGGTCGACAAGATCGAGCGCTACGCGGAGAACTACCACCGCGCCGGGGGCACCGGCGCGCTGACGAAGTACTTCACGATCCGCGACGGCAAGGCGACGTTCGCGCGCTCGCTCGTCGACGGCACGGTGTTCGCCCAGCACAACCTCGCGCAGGACGCGGCGTTCAACGACTTCCACCTGATCGTGTGCCGCAACGTGATGATCTACTTCGCCCGGCCGCTCCAGGAGCGCGTCCACGAGCTGTTCCTGTCGAGCCTCGTACGGTTCGGCGTCCTGGCCCTGGGGCACAAGGAATCCGTCGTCGCCTCGCACGAGGACCGCTACGAGGTCCTCGATCCGGGTGAGAAGCTGTACCGCAGGAAGCGATGAGCTCCTATGACCTCGTGGCCATCGGCGCCTCCTGGGGAGGCCTGCATGCGATCGGCACCGTCCTGACCGGGCTCGGCCCCGGCTTCGGTGCCGCGGTCGTCGTCGCCCAGCACCGGAGCGCGAGCGACGACCAGGATCTGCTCCCCGGGCTGCTGGCCCGGCGCAGCGGCCTGCCCGTGCTCGACGGCGAGGACAAGGGCGAGCTCGTCCCCGGTCACGTCGTCGTCGCGCCCGCCGGCTACCACCTGCTCGTCGAGGACGGGCGGGTCGAGCTGTCGTGCGAGGAGCTCGTCCAGTTCAGCCGGCCGTCGATCGACGTGCTGTTCGAGTCGGTCGCGCAGGAGTACCGGGAGCGCGCGATCGGCGTCGTCCTCACGGGGGCCAACGACGACGGCGCGTACGGCCTGGCCGAGATCGCCCGCCACGGCGGCCATACCGTCGTCGAGGACCCGGCGACCGCGGAGCGCACGGAGATGCCGTTGGCCGCGCTGCGTGCGGTCGAGCCGGACGCCGTGCTGCCGCTCGAGGCGATCGCCGGGCACCTCCACTCGCTCTGCGCGGCGGTCGCCTGATGCCCGGTTCCGAGCTCCCCGCCGTCCTCCTCGTCGACGACCGGCCGGAGAACCTGCTCGCCCTCGAGGCGGTCCTGGCGCCCCTCCCCTGCCGGCTCGTCACCGCCCAGTCCGGCCAGGAGGCGCTGCGGCGCCTGCTGCACGACGAGTTCGCGCTGATCCTGCTCGACGTGCAGATGCCCGAGCTCGACGGGTTCGAGACGGCCGAGTACATCAAGCGCCGCGAGAAGACGCGGGCGGTCCCGATCATCTTCGTCACGGCGATCTCCAAGGAGCGCCACCACGTCTTCCGCGGCTACGAGACGGGCGCGGTCGACTACGTCTTCAAGCCGTACGACCCGCAGCTCTTGCGGGCGAAGGTCCACGTCTTCCTCGAGCTGTACGAGGCGACCCGGCAGGTGCGCCGCAGCGAGGAGCTGCTGCGCGCGACGTTCGACTTCGCGCCGATCGGGATGGCCCGGCTCGACGCGCAGGGGACGATCCAGCAGGTCAACCGCGCGATGTGCGAGATCCTCGGGATGCGCGAGGGTGTCCTGCTCGGCCGGACCATCGAGTCGGTGACGCACCCCGACGACATCGCGAAGGACGCCGACGAGCGGCGCGCGCTGCTCGCCGGCCGCCGCGGGCGCTACGAGGTCGAGGTGCGGCTGGCCGACGCCGCCGGCGCCGACGTCGACGCGTGCCTGAGCTTCTCGGTCGCGCGCGACGAGGACGGCGAGCTGCGCGCGCTGCTCGTGCAGGTCCAGGACATGCGCGAGCGCCGCCAGGCCGAGCGCGCGCGCGAGCAGCTCATCCGCGAGCAGGTCGCGCGGGCGGAGGCCGAGTCCGCCGCCAAGCGGCAGGACGCGATCCGTCGCATCACCGACGCCGCGCTGGCGCCGCTCGCCCTGGAGGACCTGCTGCGCGAGCTGCTCGCGCGGATCACCGACGTGCTCGGGGTCGACGGCGCGGCGGTCATGCTCGGCGAGGGCGACGAGGGCCAGGTCGTCGTGCAGGCCGCGGGCGAGGCGGCGACCTACGTCGAGCAGCACGGGTCGGGCATCCACTCCGAGATCACGGCGCGGATCCTGCGCGAGCGCCGCGCGGTCGTCGTGGAGGACACCGCGCGAGAGCCCGAGCTCGCCGACCACCCGCTGGGCAACGCGGTGCGGTCGCTGCTCGGCGTCCCGCTGCTGGTCGACGGGCGGCCGATCGGCGCGCTCCAGGTGGGCACGCTGTTCGCGCGGCGCTTCAGCGAGGACGACGTCGACCTGCTCCAGCTCGCGGCCGACCGCGCCGCGCTGGCGATCGAGCGCGTCCGCTTCTTCGAGCGCCAGCACAGCATCGCCGAGGAGCTCCAGCGCTCGCTGCTGCCGGAGTCGCTGCCGGTCGTGCCCGGGCTCTCGATGGCGGCGCGCTACTTCGCGGGCGGCGCGGGGACGCGGGTCGGCGGCGATTGGTACGACACGATCGCGCTGCCGGGCGGCCGCGTCGCGCTCGTGATCGGCGACGTCGCGGGGCGCGGCGTCGACGCGGCGGCGATGATGGGCCAGCTGCGCAGCGCGATGCGCGCCTACGCGCTCGACGGCGCGTCGCCGGCGAGCGCGCTCGAGCGGGTCAACCGCTTCCTGCTGTCGCTCGCGTGGGACAGCATGGCCACCGCGCTCGTGCTCGTGCTGGAGCCGGCGACCGGCCGGATCACGTACGCGAACGCCGGGCACCCGCCCGCGCTGGTGCTCGGCGCCGACGGCGACGCGCGGTCGCTCAAGGAGTCGCTGTCGGTTCCGCTCGGCGCGCTCGACGTCCCCGGCTACACCGAGGCGACGGCCTGGCTCGAGCCGGGGGCGTCGCTCGTGCTCTACACCGACGGCCTCGTCGAGCAGCGCGACCAGCTCATCGACGCGGGGATCCAGCGGCTCGAGGAGGCGCTGCTCGCCCCCGACGAGGACGGCGATCCCGAGGCGGCGTGCGAGCGCATCATCCGCGGGACGCTCGGGACGGAGGGCTCGAACGACGACGTGACGCTCGTCGTCGTCAAGGCGGAGATGTCGATCGGCGAGACGCTCGAGCTCGAGCTCGTGGGCGAGCCCGCCGCGCTGTCCTCGTTCCGCCAGGCGCTGCGTCGCTGGCTCTCCGAGCACGGCGCCGGCGACCAGGAGATCCACGACATCACGATGGCCTGCAACGAGGCGTGCCAGAACGCGATCGAGCACGCGTACGGCCTCTCCCCCGAGCCGTTCGACGTCGAGCTGTCGCGCGCCGACGGCTCGGTCGTGATCGCGGTGCGCGACCGCGGCGGGTGGCGCGACGGCGTCTCCGAGGACCGCGGGCGCGGCCTGCCCCTCATGCGCGCGCTGATGGACGACGTCGCCATCGAGCAGCGGCCGACGGGGAGCACCGTCGTCCTGCGCCGCGCGCTCGGCGCGGCGCAGCAGAACGGCACCCCGAAGAAGAAGCCGAAGAAGCGCTAGACGGCCACGGCCGCCGGCTCGCCCGCGCCGTGCTGGACCGCCTGCGCGCGCTCCTTCGCGATCCCCGGCACGAAGAGGGCGACGAGCGCCCCCGCGGCCAGGACCGCCGCGCCGACGTACATCGCCGGGACGACCCCGTCGACGAACGTCTGCGGGCTCTCGTACCCGCCGTTGGCGGTGAACACCGCGGCCAGGACGGCCACGCCCATGACGCCGCCCAGCTCGCGCAGGGCGTTGTTCGCGCCCGACGCCTGGCCCGCCTCGTGCGGCCTGACCGCCCGCAGCACCGCGTTCGCGGCGGGCGCGAAGACCAGCGCCATGCCGGCGCCACCGAGGACGAACGGGATGACGAGGCTGGAGTACGGCTGGTCGACCGACATCGTCGAGCCGAGCCAGAGGATCGCGATCGACTGGAGCGCGAGCCCGGCCGCCATCAGGGGCCGGCTCCCGATCCGGTCGCTCAACAGCCCGGCGATCGGCGCGACGAGCATCGGCATCCCGGTCCACGGCAGCGTCCTGAGGCCCGCCTCCAGCGGCGAGTAGCCCTGGACCGTCTGGAAGAACTGGGCGAGCAGGAAGATCGAACCGAAGATCCCGAACGTCATGGCGACGGTCACGCCGCTCGTCGCGGCGAAGCCGCGGTCGCGGAAGAACCGCATCGGCAGCACCGGCTCCTTCGCCTTCGACTCGTACGCGACGAACGCGGCGAGCAGCGCGACGCCGGCGGCGAGCGGCACGACGATCCCGGCGCTCCCCCAGCCGAGCGCGTTGCCGCGGACGATCCCGTAGACGATGCCGAGCAGGCCGGCGGACGCGAGGCCGACGCCGGCGAGGTCGAGGCTGCGCGCAGGCCCGCGGCTCTCGTGCAGGCGCCTGACGGCGAGCGGGATGAGGACGAGCCCGACGGGGACGTTGACCCAGAAGATCCACTGCCACGACAGCCCCTCGACGACCGCGCCGCCGACGAGCGGCCCGAGCGCGACGCCGAGGCCGGAGACGCCGGACCAGATGCCGAGCGCGATCCCGCGCTTCGCCGCGGGGAACGCCTCGGAGAGCAGCGTCAGCGTGAGCGGCGCGACCATCGCGGCGGCCGCGCCCTGGAGGCCGCGGGCGGCGATGAGCGTGGCCGTCGTCGGCGCGATGGCCGCCGCCGCGCTGGAAGCGGTGAACAGCCCGACGCCGATGACGAACATCCGGCGCCGGCCGAACCGGTCGCCGAGCGCCGCGCCGGTGAGCAGCAGGACGGCGAACGAGAGCGTGTACGCGTTGACCGTCCACTCGAGGTCCTCGATCGACGCGCCGAGGTCGGCGCGGATGCTCGGCAGCGCCGTCGTGACGACGAGGTTGTCGAGCGTGACCATGAAGAGCGCCAACGAGACGACCGCGAGGGTCCAGCCGGCGGAGCGATTGCGTTGCATGTCGGGTGCCTCGTCTCGGTGTTGTGAGTAGCGACTCACAAAGACGATAGCGGTTGTGAGTGAACGCTTACAAGAGCGCTCGTGTGCGACCGCTCACACGGCGCGCGGCGACCTCGCGGCCGAACCCGCCGGCCGCCGCCATGGCCGCGGCAGCGGCGACGATCTTCAGGCGCCGGCCCAGGCGTTCGAAGCGCATGACCTCCCAGCCCTCGGCGCGCGCGACGCGGGCCAGCGGCCCGGCGGGGTTGACCGCGACCGGGTGCCCGACCGCGCGCAGCATCGGCAGGTCGGACTCCGAGTCGCTGTACGCGTAGGAGTCGGGCAGCGAGATCGCCTCGGCGGCCGCGAGCGCGCGAATCGCCTCCGCCTTGCCCTCGCGGTAGGTGAACGGCCCGTCGGGGCGGCCGGTGTAGCGACCGTCGACGATCTCCGACCGCGCGCCGATCCCGCCGTCGAACGACAGGACGTGGGCGAGCATCTGCGCGAGCTCGTGCGAGGCGGCGGTGACGATGTAGACCGGCCGCCCGGCATCCTGGTGCGCCCAGGCGACCTCGAGCATCTGCGGGTAGACGCGGGGCAGCACGCCCGCCAGGACGCGCGGCGCCAGGCGCTGGAGGTCGATCACCCGCGTGTCGCGGATCGAGTCGAAGATGTTCGCGCGCAGCGCGTCGGTGGCCGCGTCGGTGGAGCCGCGCAGGCGGAACTTCACGTTCTCCCACGCGCCGCGCGCGAGCTCGCGGCGCGAGAGGAGGCCGGCCTCGTAGCTCGCCCGGCCGAACTGGAAGGCGGACGAGCCCGCCATGAGCGTGCGGTCGAGGTCGAAGAAGGCCCCGCCGCGGGGGGCCGCGCTCACACCTTGATGAGCACGGCGTCGCCCTGCCCGCCGCCCGAGCAGATCGCCGCGCAGCCGACGCCGCCGCCGCGCCGGCGCAGCTCGTGCACGAGGGCGCCGAG
>DASZDF010000556.1:0-2092 GCA_035942275.1 Solirubrobacteraceae bacterium
CGCCGGCGCCGCAGGCCACGGCCGACGCATCGCCCGCCGCCCCGGCGGCCGGCACCGACTTCTCGACGACCAACGTGCAGGAGGCGGGGGTCGACGAGCCCGACGCCGTCAAGACCGACGGCCGCCGGATGTACGTCGCGATGAACCAGAAGCTCTATGCGCTCGACGTCAGCGGCGACGCGCCGCGGCTGCTCGGCTCGCTGCCGCTCGAGGGCTACGGCCACGAGCTGCTGCTGCGCGAGGGCAAGCTGCTCGTGCTGTCGAGCGGCGGCTTCGGCGGGCCGATGCCGATGCCGGGCGGCGATGTCGCGGTGGGCGAGCCGGTGCCCAACTCGGCCTCGTTCGCGCCGTACGTCCCGCGCACGACGCTCATGGAGATCGATGCCGACGACCTGAAGGTCATCCGCACGCTCGAGCTGCCGGGCAGCGTCGTCGGCGGCCGGCTGCGCGGCGGCACGGCGCGGATCGCCATCGCGACGCAGACCGGCGTCGAGCCCGCCGAGGGCGCGCCCGAGTTCCGCAGGTGGATGCCGACGCTCGAGATCGAGCGCCCCGGCGCCGGCGTGACGCGCCGCCAGTCGATCGCGCCGTGCTCGTCGGTCCGCCGGCCGCAGGTCTTCGCCGGCCTCGGGCTGCTCACCGTCCTGACCATCGACCTCGACCGCGGCCTCACGCCCGTCGACTCCGACGCGATCCTGGCCGACGCCTCGACCGTCTACGCGTCGGCGAACCGGCTCTACCTGGCGACCGAGCGCTGGGTCGACCCGGAGACCATCGCCGAGGACGGCGCGCCCGCGGGCCGCTCCACGACGATCCACGGGTTCGACGTCTCCAAGGGCGACAGCACGCGCTACGTCGGCAGCGGCAACGTCCGCGGGTACCTGCTCAACCAGTTCTCGCTGTCCGAGCACCGCGGCGCGCTGCGCGTCGCGACGACCGAGGACCCGCCGTGGTTCCCCGGGGTGGGGACCGACGGGACGACCGAGAGCTTCGTCACCGTGCTCGACGAGATCGACGGGCGGCTCGTGCAGGTCGGGCGGGTCGGCGGGCTCGGCAAGGGGGAGCGGATCTACGCGGTGCGGTTCGTGGAGGACGTCGGTTTCGTCGTGACGTTCCGCCAGACCGATCCGCTCTACACGCTCGACCTCGGCGACAAGACGGCGCCACGGGTCGTCGGCGAGCTGAAGATCCCCGGCTTCTCCTCCTACCTGCACCCGATCGGCGACGGGCTGATGATCGGCGTCGGCCAGGACGCCGACGCGGGCGGCCGCACCCGCGGCGCGCAGGTCTCGCTCTTCGACGTCAACGACCTGTCCGACCCGCGGCGGCTGCACCAGAAGCTGCTCGGCGAGTACGCGAGCACGCAGGCCGAGCACGACCACCACGCGTTCCTGTGGTGGCCGGCGACCAAGCTCCTCGTCCTGCCGCTCAGCGTCTACGACTACCGCTCGAACGGCGACTCGTCGTTCTTCGGCGCGGTCGGGATGCGCGTCGACCGCGGCGCCGGCTTCGCCGACGTCGGCCGCACCGAGCACCCGAAGCCGAGCGAGGACTACTACTACTCGTCACCGATCCAGCGCGCGCTCGTGGCGAACGGCAAGCTCTTCACGATCTCGTACTTCGGCGTGCAGGCCGGCCGCCTCGACACCCTCGCCGGCACGGCGTGGGTGCCGTTCGAGAGCTAGCGCCCCGCAACGCACCAACCTCCGGGGCCTCGGCGCGTTGAGGAGTGCATGGGCATAGGCACAAGCATCTTCCTCCTCGCCGTCGGCGCCATCCTGGCGTTCGCGGTCACCGACGCGATCTCGGGTGTCGACCTGACGACCGTCGGCTACATCCTCATGGCGGCCGGCGTGCTCGGCCTGCTGTTCACCACGCTGGTCATGAACCGCCGCCCGCGCACGGTCGTGCGCGAGCCGGTGGCGCGCGAACGCGACGTGTTGTGACGCGGCGGCGTATGGTCGCGGACCATGCGCCAACTCACCAGCCTGGATGCCCAGTTCCTCGCGATGGAGTCGCGGAGCACGTACGGGCACGTGTCCGGCCTGGCGATCTACGACCCGTCGACGCGGCCCGGCGGGAAGCTCGAGCT
>DASZDF010000557.1:0-6109 GCA_035942275.1 Solirubrobacteraceae bacterium
CCATGGCGCCGGGGGCGCCGTCCTCCGGCGAGTCGTCGAACGTGACGTTGACGAGGTGGTCGGTGCTGAGCGCGGTGCCGGTGAGCCCCTTCTCGCGCCAGAACGGCTTCTCGTACACGGCGCCGACCTTCGTCAGCGCCCCCTGCGCGACGTGCTGCATCAGCTGGTCGCGCTCCATCGGCATCGCGGGCTCGTAGTGGATCCGGCCGGCCAGCGTGGGCGGGATCGCGACGATGACGTGCCGGCCCGCGAAGACGTGCTTGTCGGTGCGGACCGTGACGCCGGTCGCGTTCTGCTCGATCCGCCGGACGGGGGAGTTGAGCGCGATGCGCTTGATCCCGAGCTCCTCGGCGATCTTGAAGGCGACGAGCTGCGTCCCGCCGGCCATGCGCCACATCTGGGCGCCGTTGCGGGTGTTGAAGTTCCGGTCGAACGTGCCGACGTTGCGCTCGTCGCCGGAGGCGGCGATGTAGAAGAGCGTGAAGAGGAGCGACAGGTCGCGCGCCTCGGTCCCGAAGATGGGGCGGGTCGCGACCGGGAGCAGCGAGCGGAAGCGCTCGGTCGAGCTGTTGTCCTTCACCCAGGTCTCGAGCGTCTGCCCGTCCCATTCCGCCGCCCGGGCCGAGGCCCACGGTGCGTCGACCGGGACCTCCTTCGACATCTCGTTGAGCTGCGTCACCACTGCCGCCAGCTCCGGCAGGATCGCGGGGTCGTTCGGCGCGGTCCCGGTCGGCCCGGTGTCGCTGTACTCGGAACGGTCGCCCTGGATGATCGCGACGTTGTTGCCGGTCACGTACGCGTCGAACTTGGCGATGCCGAGCTGGTCCATCAGCGCGAGGATCCGGTTCTGCGTCGGGCCGACGTACATCGCGCCGCGCTCGGACTGCTCGCCGCCGGGCAGCTCGTGGTTCCACACGCGGCCGCCGACGCGGTCGCGCGCCTCGACGACGAAGACCGACCTGCCGGCGCGGGCGAGCTCGCGTGCCGCGGTCAGCCCGGCGAAGCCGCCGCCGACGACGATGACGTCCGCGCGGCGGACCGCCGGCGTGCGCTTCTTCTTCGGCTTGCGCTTGCGCCGCTTGCGCTTCGCGGCCTCGGCGTCGGCGGCCACGAGCGCGCCGGCCCCCGCGGCGGCGCCCGCGCCGATGAAGCCGCGGCGGGTCAGGGAGGAGTCGGTCATCGCCGCCGGGATCGTGCCACTAGAGTCGCGCCGATGCTGCACTCCGAGCGCGAGGAGGTCGCCGCCGCCGCGCGGCGGCTGGCGGCGGCGGGGCTGGTGGCGGGGACGTCCGGCAACGTCTCCGCGCGCAGCGGCGACCGGATCGCGGTGACGCCCACGGGCGCGGTGCTCGCCGAGCTCGAGCCCGGCGACGTGACGGTGGTCGACCTCGCCGGCGAGCGGGTGGCGGGGCGCCTCGCGCCGACCTCCGAGCTCGACCTGCACCTCGGGGTCTACGGCCGCTACGACGCGCGGGCGGTGATCCACACGCACGCGCCGATGGCCACCGCCCTGTCGTGCGTCGTGGACGAGGTGCCGTGCGTGCACTACGAGATGCTGCTGCTCGGCGGGACGGTGCGGGTCGCGCCGTACGCGACGTTCGGGTCGCCGGAGCTGGCGGCGTCGGTGCTCGACGCGCTCGAGGGCCGGACGGCGGCGCTGATGGCGAACCACGGCGCGGTCACGGTCGGCGGCGACGTCGCGGGCGCGGTGCGCGCGACCGAGCTGCTCGAGTGGGCGTGCACCGTGTACTGGCGCGCGCGGGCGCTGGGCGAGCCGCGCGTGCTCGACGAGCGCCAGCGCCAGGACGTCATCGACTTCGCCGTGCGCACCCGCTACGGCGCGACGAGGGAGGTGCCGGAGTGAGGGCGATCGCGATGGGCGTGCACGTGCTCGACGTGCTGGTGCGGCCGGTGGAGGCGATCCCGGAGGGGCAGGGAGGACAGCTCGTCGAGGAGATACGGATGACCGCGGCGGGGTCGGCCGGCGGAGCCGCGCTCGTGCTGGCGAAGCTCGGCGCCGAGGTGTCGTCGGCGGGCGCGATCGGGACCGACGGCGTGGGCGACATGCTCCTGCGGCTGCTCGAGCGCGACGGCGTCGACACGTCGCTGCTGGTGCGACGCGAGGACGTGCAGACGAGCGCGAGCGTGCTGCCGATCCGCCCCGACGGCTCGCGCCCGGCGTTCCACGTCGTCGGCGCGAACGGCACCTACGGCCCGGACGACGCGCCGTGGGACGCGATCGCCGACGCCACCCACCTTCACCTCGGCGGCCCGGAGTTCATGGGCGGCGAGGCTGCCGCCAAGATCCTGTCGTTCGCGCGCGCCAACGGCGTGACGACGTCGGCCGACGTCCTCGCGCCGGGCGACACGGGGCTCATGGAGTGGATCGCGCCCGCGCTGCCCGAGCTCGACTACTTCCTCCCCAACGACGAGCAGGCGACGGGCTTCACCGGGCGCGACGACGTCGAGGCGGCGTGCCGCGCGCTGGTCGAGCGCGGCGCGCGCTGCGTGGCGGCGACGTGCGGGGCCGAGGGCGTGCTCGTGGTGGAACAGGCCGGCAGCGAGCGGGTGCCCGCCTTCGCCGTCGACGTCGTCGACACCACCGGCTGCGGGGACGCGTTCTCGGCGGGGTTCCTCCGCGGGCTCTCGCTGGACCGCAGCCGCCGCGACGCAGCGGTCCTCGGCTGCGCGACGGCGGCGCTCGTGGCCCAGGGGCTGGGGACGGACGCGGGCGCGTTCGACCTCGACGCGGTCGACGCGTTCGCGTCCGCCACCCGGACGCGCTAGCGCGCCCGCAGCACCACCTTGCGCGAGGCGCGCACGGCCTTGCGCCCGGTCGACTTCAGCGTGCCACTGACGGTGATCCGCACGCGGCCGCGACGGCCCAGCACGCGGCGGCCGAGCGTCGTCAGGTACATCCGCAGCACGACGCGGCCGGCGGCCGTCCGGCGCCGCGACCCGACGGCGAGGCCGCGCCCCTTCGCGGTCCAGCGGATCGTCAGCGTGCCGGGGAGGAGGAAGCGATGGCGGTAGGTCGCGTCCCGGCGGCCGGGCTTCCGGGCGAGCGTCGCCCGCAGGCCACGCAGCAGGTCGGCGTTCGTGACGCCCACGGCCGGCACGACGGGCCCGCCGGTGGCGGGCGGCTGCGCGCCACCGGGGAGCGGCTGCTCGGCGCCGGGCGCGGGGGCGTTCGGCGGGTCGTTCGGATCGAACTCGAAGGCGCCCATGTCCTGCTTCGCGCCGATGATGCGCGCGGCGCCGCGGAGGTCGAGCGGCTGGGCGGCGCCGGGCGCGCCGGTGTCGATCACGGGCGAGCCCGCCTGCGGCCGCAGCGTGCCGGGCGCGAACTGCGGGTCGGCGTCGATGCTCGCCGCGACGCCGGCGCTTCCGGTCCCGCCGGACGGCGAGTTCCCGATGTGGAGGTTCGAGTACGCGATGCCGACGTCCGCCTCGCCGCCGGCGTTCGCAAAGCGGATGAAGCCGTTCGGCTGCGTCGCGATCGAGTTCGTCAGCGCCAGGCTCGCGGCGTGGCCGTTGTGGGGGCACTCGCTCTTGACGGCCACCGGCGCGTCGCCGACGATGGTCACGTGATCCGCGCTGAGGGCGGCGTCGTGCGCCCCGGTGCATCTCAGGGCGATCGCCGCCGGCGCGGCGGCGCCCGAGCGCAGCACGCTGTTGTCGATGCTGACCCGGGTGCCGACGGCCCTGATCGGCTCGACGGCCTCGACCGTGGAGCGGGTCAGGAGCGTCACGCCGCTGTTGGTGGCCACCGCGTCGAGCCCGACCCGGCCGGTGAGCGTCGACTCCGTGACGAAGCTCGAGCCGTTGCCGGTGGACTTCACCGCGCGGTCGGAATGGGAATCTTGCGGGAGCGTCACGTTGGCGCGCGTCACGTGCGCGTCGCCGTGGAGATGGATGCCGGTCACGCCCTTCGCGGCGCCGGGCGAGCGGTCGATGCTGATGTCGGTGACCCGGCTGTCCTGGCCGACCGTGAGCCCCGTCCAGAAGTCGTTGGCGGGGATGCGGATGTGGAGGCCCGAGACGCTCGCGCGTCCGGCGTACAGCACCTGGTCGGAGGCGCCGGAGAGCGCCGTCACCGTCGTCTGGTCACGGCCCGCGCCCTCGATGTCCAGGTCGGATCCCGCGTTGTACTGCCAGGGGCCGATCCAGGTGCCGGGCCCGACCAGGAGCAGGTCGCCCTCGTCGCTGCTCGCGGCGCTCTGGAGCGCCTGCTCGACGTCGGAGCCGACGTCGATGGTGCCCTGCGGGCAGCCGGTGTCCTGGTGGGCGCAGTACGTGGCGGCGCCTGCCGGCGCGGCGCAGATGGCGCCGGCGACCAGCAGCGCGGCCGGGATGGCTCGGCGTGCGTTCATGGGCTGACCGTCTTCCTTTGCGGGCGGCGCGGCCAGCGGGTTTCCCCCACCGTGCAGGGGAGACAACCCCAGCCTTTTTACCGTCCGATGGCGGGCGTAGCTTGCGCGTCGTCTCGTTCCCTTCCCGCACCGGGAGCCGGAATGCCCCTCTGCTTCATCGAGCCACACGACGCCATCCGAGTCATCGCCGAGTCCGTCGGCCGCGAGGCGCGCCGGCAGCTGCTCGGGGAGCTCGTGCGCGCGTGGGTCGACGAGATCCCCGACGAGCAGCTGGCGTCGCACTACGCGAAGGCCGTGGGCGACCTCGACGAGCACGACCTCAACATGCTCGCGGCGTGGCACGCGTCGCTGGAGGTCGGCCAGCCGATCCCGAACCGCGACTTCCTCGTCAACGTCTTCCCGACGCTCGGCGACAACCGGCGCGAGGCGCTGAAGATCGCCGCGGGCTTCCGGGGCGAGGAGGCGTTCGAGGCGGGCGTCGCCGAGGAGCAGGCGCTCGAGACGGTCCTCCCGCACCTCTCGCGAGAGCGGTCCGTGGAGCTGGCGGCCGAGTGCCTCGAGCTCTACCTCTGGGACCGCCTCGGCTGCGACAACTGACCGTCCGCACGCTCGCCGCGGCCGCTGTCTCCCTCGCCCTGCTCGCGAGCGCGGCCCCCGTCGGCGCGGCGACGCGCGACCGGTGTGCGCACGACGGCTCGCGGACGGTCGCCCGGGACGCCGTGGCGCGCGTCTACGCGAAGGACGGCGTCCTCTGGGGATGCCTGCGCCGCAGCGGGCGCCGGCGGGTGCTCGAGCGGCCGTACGACGACGGCAGCGTGCGCGGCACGTGGCGGCGCGTGCGGCTCCGTGGACGGTTTGTGGCGTGGTCGACGCGCCTCGTCGACCGGTGCCGGACTCCCTGCTCGCCCGAGTACGACCGCGTGACCACCTGGATCGAGTCGACCGACCTGCAGTCCGGCAGCCGCCGGCAGCAGGTCCACGACGGGTCGCTGGCCTCGTTCGAGATCAGCCGTACGGGCGGGATCGCGTATCTCCTGGACACCCGCGAGCTGTTCGTCATCGACGGAGGGCTGCACCGCGTCCTCGACACGGACGTCGTGCCGGGCTCCGTCGCGCTGCGCGGCTCGACGCTCACCTGGAGCAGCCGCGGCGCGCAGCGCACGGCGCTGGTCCTCGGCGGGACGACGTGCTCGCCGTGGGGCCGGGTGACACGCGCGTGGACGGAGGTCGTCCGTGCCTACGAGCGCCGCGGCACGCTCTTCGGCTGCGCGTGGCTGCGGGCGCGCGAGGTGACGCTCTCGTCGAGCGCGTACGCCAACGTCGAGGCCGCCGGCCGCTTCGTCGCCTGGAGCGAGCCGGGGACGGTCGTCGTGCGCGACATCCTCGGCGGCCGCGAGGTGCGGCCGGCGGCCGGAACGGTGCTCGACGTCGCGCTCGGTGGCGACGGGGCCGTCGTTTGGCTCGAGGACGGCGGGCGGCTGCTGGCGACGCGGGGGACCGTGCCCGTGGAGATCGCCAGCGGCGCGATCGAGCCCGGTTCCCTCGCGGTCCGCCGCGGGGTCGCGTCCTGGCGCCAGGACGGCTCCGAGCGCTCCGCGCCCGTGCCCGCCTAGGCCGCCGCGGACCGGTCCTCGAGCAGCGCGTCGAGGTCGCGGATGACCTGCGCGGTCGTCTCGAAGCGGATCGGCACGATGCCGTGCTCGCGGGCGGCGTCGCAGTTGACCTCGAGGTCGTCG
>DASZDF010000558.1:0-5297 GCA_035942275.1 Solirubrobacteraceae bacterium
TACCTCCCCTGTGCCCGTCCCTCGGAAGAAGTCTTGCCTCCTCCAACGACGGGCTCGCGGGGAACTTGCGCTAACCGTCGAGGAACTTCTCGACGCGACTTCGCTTGAGCTCTTCGGGCACCTGGCCGCTGACCGTGCCGAGCACGACGGTCTCCGGCGTGCCGCGGATCGAGAGGTTCGCGAAGACGGCTGAGAGGGTCGGGCCGCTCATGTCGGTGCGGAAGGTGCGGGGCGTCTGCCACGAGATCCACGGCGCGCGCGCGAAGCCGTGGATGCCGAACACGCGGCCCTTCATCGCGGCGAGGATCTTCTGCTGGCGGCGCGCCCGCGTCAGGTCGTTCTCGTTGCGGTTGCAGTCGTTCTTGCGCACGCGCGCGAGCGCGAGGGCCTTCTTGCCGTCGAGGTGCGTCTTCTTCCCTGCCCGGATGCGGAGCGTCACGCCGCCGTTGCGCGCGCCGCCGTTGATCCGCGCGACGACACAGCCGCCCTTGTAGTCGATGCCGCCCATCGCGTCGACGAGGTCCGGGAACTCGCTGAAGCTGACCTCGATGATGTGGTTGACCTCGATGCCGAGGTAGGCCTTGATCGTGTCGATCGCGAGCGGCGCGCCGCCGAGGGCGTAGGCGGCGTTGATCTTCTGGCGGCCGTGGCCGGGGATGTCGACCACGGTGTCGCGCGCGATGCTCATGCGGCTGTTCTTGCCGCCGCCGACGCGCAGGAGCAGGATGCTGTCGCTGCGGCCGTTGCCGGTGGTGTCCGCGCCCGGCTCCTTGCTGCCCTTCGGCCGCGTGTCGGAGCCGAGGACGAGGACGTTCGTCGCGCCGGTGAGCGGGAACGGGCCGGGGTCGAGGGCGTTCTCGGTCGCGTCGCCGATCTTCCCCTGCTCGATCTGCGCGCTGACGAGGAAGAGGAGGAGGCTCACCCCGATCCACGCGGCGAGCGCGACCGCCAGCCACTTGGCGACGCGCTTCCACGTGACCGGCCGCCGCGGCCCCTTCGGCCGGCCCGGCTGCGGCACGTTCGCCGCCGCCGGCCCGTCGGGCTTCGTCCGTCGCAGACGGTCCGCCAGCGAGGGGCGGCTGCGGTACTTCGTGTACTGCGGAGGCTCCTCGGGACCGGCCATGCGGCGGTCTATAGTGGCAGCGCGATGCCCGCGGGCTGCGTGATCGGGGTCGACCTCGGCGGCACGAAGCTCCTCGCCGGCGCGGTCGACCGGGACCTGGCGGTGCACCACCGCGCATCGCGTCGCTCGCGCTCCGAGTCGTCGGAGGAGCTGCTCGAGAAGATCGCCGCCGTCGTGAGCGAGGTGCGCGAGGTGACCGAGACCGAGGTGCTGGCGGTCGGCATCGGGATCCCGTCGCTGATGGACCTCGAACGGGGCGTGCCGGGGTTCACCGCGCACCTGCCGCTCGTCGGGCTGCCGGTGCGGGACATCATGTCCGAGCGGCTCGCGCTGCCGGTCTTCGTCGCGAACGACGCGACGCTCGCGATGCTGGCCGAGCACCGGTTCGGGGCGGCGCGGGGATGCTCCGACGCCGTGCTGCTGACGCTCGGGACCGGCATCGGCGGCGGGCTCGTCGTCGGCGGGCGGCTCGCGCACGGCGCGGTCGGGGCCGCGGGGGAGCCGGGGCACATGGTGGTCGACGTCGACGGGCCGCCGTGCGCGTGCGGGTCGGTGGGGTGCCTGGAGACGCTCGCCTCGGGGAGCGCCCTGGGACGCGAGGGGGCGCGGGTCGCCCGCGCGGCGCCCGCGGACTCGCCCCTCGGCCGCGCGCTCGCGTCGGGGCGGGAGATCACGGGCGCCCTGGTGACCGAGCTCGCCCACGACGGAGACCGCGCGGCGCGCGACGTCGTCGCCCTGATCGGCATGCGCCTCGGCGTCGGGATCGCGAACCTGGTGAACCTGCTGAACCCGCAGGTCGTCGTCGTGGGCGGTGGGCTGATCGCCGCGGGCGACATGCTGCTCGAGCCCGCGCGCACGGTGGTGCGCGAGCGCGCGCTGCCGCCCTCGCGCGACGTGGTGTCGATCGTGCCGTCCCGCTTCGGGGCCGAGGCGGGGATGCTCGGGGCGGCGCTCTTCGCCTACGACGGCTTCGGGGCGGCGGCAGCGGCGGCGTGAGCGCGGGACGGCTCGTCGTCTGCCCGACGCCGATCGGGAACCTGGGCGACGTCACGCTGCGCGTGCTCGACGCCCTGCGCTCGGCCGACGTCGTCGCGTGCGAGGACACGCGGCACACGCGCGTCCTGCTGGACCGGCACGGCGTGCGCGCTGCGTCGCTCGTCTCCTACCACGAGCACAACGAGTCCCCGCGCGCTGCGGAGCTCGTCGCGCGCCTTCGCACCGGCGCGACGGTCGCGCTCGTGAGCGACGCGGGGATGCCGTCCGTGAGCGACCCCGGGTTCGTCCTGGTCCGCGCCGCTCTCGACGCCCGGGTGCGGGTCGAGGTGCTGCCGGGGCCGTCCGCCGTCCTCGTCGCCGTCGTCGCCTCGGGGCTGCCCGCCGACCGGTGGCGCTTCGTCGGGTTCCTGCCGCGGAAGGCGAGCGACCTGCCGGCGGTGTTCGCCTCCGTGGAGACCGTCGTGGCGTTCGAGTCGCCGCGCCGGCTCGCGCGGTCGCTGGCGGCGCTGGCCGCGGTCGATCCGGCCCGGCCCGTCGCGGTGTGCCGCGAGCTGACGAAGGTCCACGAGGAGGTCGTCCGCGGTGACGCCGCGACCGTCGCGGCGCACTTCACGCAGACCGATCCGCGCGGGGAGATCGTCGTCGTGATCGGGGCGGCCGCCGCCGTCGACGCCGACTTCGAGCCGGCGGTCGACGCGCTCGCGAGGCTCGTCGAGGCCGGCGCCCGGACGCGCCCGGCCGCCAAGGTCGTCGCGGAGCTGACGGGGACGCACGCCAACGCGCTCTACGAGGCGCTCCAGTCGCGCGGGGGCTGAGTGCGGATCCGGCCGGCGCGTCCCGACGACCTCCCCGCGCTCCGGGGGATCCTCGAGCGCGCGTACGAGGTCTACATCGAGCGCATGGGCCGCCGCCCGCCGCCGATGGACGCCGACCTCGGGCCGAAGGTCGCGCGCGGCGAGGTGCGCGTCGACGACGACGACGGCCCCGTCGCGCTCGTCGTGCTCGTCCGGGAGGCGGACCACGTGCTCGTCGAGAACATCGCGGTCGACCCCGCGCACCAGGGGCGCGGCGTCGGCCGCGCGCTCATGGAGCACGCCGAGGCCGAGGCCCGGCGGGCAGGGGTTCCCGAGCTGCGGCTCTACACCAACGAGCTGATGACGGAGAACCTCGCGATCTACGCCCACCTCGGCTACGTCGAGACCCACCGCCGGACCGAGGACGGCCTCACGCGGGTGTTCCTCACGAAGCGGCTCGACTAGACCGGGGCGCCGGCGTAGGCCGCGAGGTGCTCGCCGGTGAGCGTCGACCGGGCGGCGGTGAGGTCGGCGGGCGTGCCCTCGAAGACGACGCGGCCGCCGTCGTGGCCAGCGCCCGGGCCCATGTCGACGATCCAGTCGGCGTGGGCCATGACCGCCTGGTGGTGCTCGATGACGATCACCGACTTGCCGGAGTCGACGAGCCGGTCGAGCAGGCCGAGCAGCTGCTCGACGTCGGCGAGGTGCAGGCCGGCGGTCGGCTCGTCGAGGACGTAGACGCCGCCCTTCTCGCCCATGCGCGTCGCGAGCTTCAGCCGCTGCCGCTCGCCGCCGGAGAGCGTGGTGAGCGGCTGGCCGAGGCTGAGGTAGCCGAGGCCGACGTCCGCGAGTCGGCCGAGGATGGCGTGCGCTGCGGGCGTGCGCGCGTCGCCGTCCCCGAAGAACGCCTCCGCCTCGGTGACCGACATCGCGAGCACCTCGCTGATGTCGCGGCCGCCGAGGTGGTGGTCGAGCACCGACGCCTCGAACCGCTTGCCCTCGCAGTCCTCGCAGGTGGTGGCGACGCCGGCCATCATCCCGAGGTCGACGTAGATCACGCCGGCGCCGTTGCAGGTCGGGCACGCGCCCTCGGAGTTGGCGCTGAACAGCGCGGGCTTCACGCCGTTGGCCTTCGCGAACGCCTTGCGGATCGGGTCGAGCAGGCCGGTGTACGTGGCCGGGTTGCTGCGCCGGGAGCCGCGGATCGGGGCCTGGTCGATCGACACGACGCCCGCGCCGGCGGGGATCGAGCTGTGGATCAGCGAGCTTTTCCCGGAGCCCGCGACCCCGGTGACGACGCACAGGACTCCGAGCGGGACGTCGACGTCGACGGCGCGCAGGTTGTTCGCCGTCGCGCCGCGGATCTCCAGCGTCCCCGTCGGCGTGCGCGGCGTCTCCTTGAGGACGGCGCGGTCGTCGAGGTGGCGGCCGGTGACGGTGCCGCCGTCCCGCAGCCCCTCGACCGTCCCCTCGAAGCAGACGGTCCCGCCCGCCGTCCCGGCGCCCGGGCCGAGGTCGACGACGTGGTCGGCGATCGCGATCGTCTCCGGCTCGTGCTCGACGACGAGCACCGTGTTGCCCTTGTCGCGCAGGCGCAGCAGCAGGTCGTTCATGCGCTGGACGTCGTGCGGGTGCAGGCCGATCGTCGGCTCGTCGAAGACGTACGTGACGTCGGTCAGCGCGGAGCCGAGGTGGCGGAGCATCTTCACGCGCTGGCCCTCGCCGCCGGAGAGCGTCCCCGACGGGCGGTCGAGGCTGAGGTAGCCGAGGCCGATCTCCACGAACGAGTCGAGCGTGTGGCGCAGCGCGTCGAGCAGCGGCGCGACCGAGGGCTCGTCGAGGCGGCGCACCCACTCGCCGAGGTCGGTGATCTGCATGGCGCACGCGTCGGCGATGCTGATCCCGTCGATCTTCGACGAGCGGGCCGCCTCGCTGAGCCGCGTGCCGTCGCACTCGGGGCAGACGCTGAAGGTGATGGCGCGCTCCACGAACGCGCGGATGTGCGGCTGGAGCGAGTCGACGTCCTTGGCGAGCATCGACTTCTGGATCTTCGGGATCACGCCCTCGTAGGTCAGGTTGATCCCGTCGACCTTGATCTTCGTCGGTTCCTTGTGGAGCAGGTCGTGGAGCTCGCGCTTGTTGAACCTGCGGATCGGCTTGTCCGGGTCGAAGAAGCCGCACCCGCGGAAGATGCGGCCGTACCAGCCGTCCATGCTGTAGCCGGGGATCGTTAGCGCTCCCTCGGCGAGCGACTTGCTGTCGTCGTACAGCGCGGTCAGGTCGAAGTCGGTGACCGAGCCGCGGCCCTCGCACCGGGTGCACATGCCGCCGAGGCGGTTGTAGGTGGCCTTCTTGGTCTGGGTCTTGCCGTCGCCGCGCTCGAT
>DASZDF010000559.1:0-4741 GCA_035942275.1 Solirubrobacteraceae bacterium
GGCGGCGTGGAGCAGCACTACCAGCGGAGCCTGCCGCTGGACGAGGCGCTCGACGGCCCGCTGCTGGCCTACACGGTCAACGGCGTCGAGCTGCCGCCGCAGCACGGCTTCCCGCTGCGGCTGCTCGTCCCCGGCTGGTACGGGATGACGAGCGTCAAGTGGCTCGCACGCATCGACGTGCTCGCGGAACCCTTCGACGGCTACCAGCAGGCGGTCGGCTACCGCATGCGGGCGCACGAGGGCGAGGACGGCACGCCGGTCACTCGGATCATGCCGCGCGCGCTGATGGTCCCGCCGGGGATCCCCGACTTCATGACCCGCCACCGGTTCGTCGAGCCCGGCCCGGCGACGCTCGAAGGCCGCGCCTGGTCGGGCTGGGGACCGATCGAGCGCGTCGAGGTCAGCACCGACGCCGGCACCACGTGGGCCGACGCCGCGCTCGGCGAGACCACCGGCTGGCGCGCGTGGTCGTACGACTGGGAGGCGACGACGGGGCAGCACGAGCTGTGCTGCCGCGCGTTCGACGCCACCGGTCGCGGGCAGCCGGACGCGCCGCCGTGGAACCTCGGCGGCTACGCCAACAACGCGGTCCACCGCATCGCGGTGACCGTGAACGGAGAGACGGGGCCTACTTGAACCGGTAGACGATGCGCCCGCGGTTGAGGTCGTACGGCGAGACCTCGACCCGGACCTTGGCCCCGGGCAGCACGCGGATGCGGAACCGGCGCATCTTGCCGGCCAGATGCGCCAGGAGCTCGTGACCGTTGTCGAGCTTGACGCGGAACGTCAGGTTGGGGAGAGCCTCCGTGATCTCACCCTCGAATGCGACCTTCTCCTCTACCGCCATACATCCACCTCCTCGGCACCGCGGTTGGGCGGCACCGTCGTGATCGTCAACAACGCGGGCCGACCGCGGAACTCCTGGAAATGCTGCCGGTCCACACAGCATTGTAGTCGCTCGTGAGGCCTCCCGAATCCGATCGAACCGTCGTACCTTCCTGTTGTGGCCGCAACGACCCTCCCCGCTGAGCTCCGGCCACGACGCCTCGCGCTGCGGGCCGCGCGGGTCGCGCTGCTCATCGCGGTGCTCGTCCTCGTCGCGGTGCTCGCTCCCGGCCTCGAGGGCGTCCGCGAGGAGCTCTCCGGCGCGAGCCCGTGGTGGCTCGCGGCGGCGGTGGCGCTCGAGGCCCTGTCGTGCGTCTCCTACGTCCTCATGTTCCGCCCGGTCTTCTGCCGCGCGATGTCGTGGCGCACGAGCGCGGAGATCGGCGGGGCCGAGCTCGGCATGGGATCGGTGGTGCCGGCGAGCGGGATCGGCGGCCTCGCGCTCGGCGCCTGGATCCTGCACCGCCGCGGGATGGACTCGGGCCGGATCGCGCGCCGCTCGGTCGCGTTCTTCCTCATCAAGAGCTCGGTGAACTTCGTCGCCGTGGCGGTCACCGGCCTCCTGCTCGCGACGAGCCTCGTCGGCCCGGACCTGTCGCTCGCGCTGACGCTGCTGCCCGCGGTGATGTCGATCGGCCTCATCGCGGTCGTCGCCTCGCTGCCGCGCCTCGGCGACGGGACCGGCAGCGGCAGGGTCGCCCGCGCGCGGCGAGCCGTGCTCGGCGGCGTGCGCGAGGCGCGCGCGATCTTCCGCTCGCCCGACCCGCTGATCGTCGTGGGGGCGGTCGGCTACTGGGCGTTCGACAACGCCGTGCTGTGGGCGACGTTCGAGGCGCTCGGCGACGCGCCGTCCATCTGGATCATCCTGCTCGGCTACCTGATCGGGCAGCTCGGCGGGCTGCTGCCGATCCCGGGCGGCGTCGGGGGGATCGACGGCGGCCTGATCGGCACGCTCATCGTCTTCGGCGCTCCCGCCGAGATCACCGCCGCCGCCGTCCTCGCCTACCGCCTGATCCTCTTCTGGCTGCCGCTCCTCGTGGGCGCGCTCGCGCTGGTCGCGCTGCGCCGCTCGGTGGCCGACCCGCAGCGCCGCGACCTCCACGCGTGCACGCCGATCCCCGTGGGCGCATAGGGTGCGCGAATGGCTCCGACACGCACCTCGCTGACCGCGCTGCGGCGCGCGTGGAACGAGCTGCCAGAGCCACCGCTCGACGCGATGGCCGGCACGTTCGACGGCGAGTTCGCGGGGCCGCGCCCCGTGCGCTTCGCCTTCGCGCGCGGCCTGGCGCTGTTCGGGATGCGCGGCTGGCACGGCAAGCGCTTCGACACGCCGAGCGACGGCGTGAACCGGCTGGCGACCGGGACCGGCTTTCCCATGCACGCGCGGATCGACGACTCCTACGCCGACGGCCGCGCGGCGATCGTCGCCACCTACGGCGACCGCGAGCGGCCGCCGTTCCGCTGGCTGCGCGACGAGTTCCGCGAGCTCGACGAGGACACCCTCCTCGGCCTGAGCTTCGTCGACGCGCCGGGTCTCAGGCGGATCGGCATCCCCTTCCTGCTGCATCGCGCGCGGTGAGCGCGACCGGGCACTGACCGACGGGTAGGCTCGGAGCATGTGCCGGAACATCCGAACCCTCCACAACTTCGACCCGCCCGCGAGCGAGGACGAGGTCCGCGCCGCCGCGCTCCAGTACGTGCGGAAGATCAGCGGCTCGACGAAGCCGTCGCAGGCCAACGCCGCCGCGTTCGACCGTGCGGTCGAGGCGGTCGCCGCCGCGTCGCTCGAGCTGCTCGACACGCTGGTGACGAACGCCCCGCCGCGCGACCGCGAGGTCGAGGCCGCCAAGGCCCGGGCCCGCGCCGCGAAGCGGTACGCCGCCTAACATCACGCGCATGGCCCCCTCCCCCCGTTCGATCGCGGTCGTCGGCGGCGGGCTCGCCGGCGTGGGCGCTGCGGTGATGCTCCGGCGCGCAGGGCACCGCGACGTGACCGTCTTCGAGCGCGGCGACCGCGTCGGCGGCGTGTGGCACCACAACACGTATCCGGGCGCGGCGTGCGATGTGCCCTCGCACCTCTACGAGTTCTCGTTCGCGCCGAACCCGCGCTGGTCGCGCCGCTACGCGCCCCAGGCGGAGATCCAGGCGTACGTCGAGGACCTCGCGCGGCGCGAGGGCGTCATCGACAGCGTTCGCACGAACTGCGAGGTCGTCGGCGCGCGCTGGGACGCGGAGCGGACGAAGTGGGTGCTGCTCACGGCGAAGGGGACGCACGAGGCCGACGTCCTGATCACCGCCTGCGGGCAGCTTTCGGTCCCCGCGCGCCCGCAGATCGCGGGGCTCGACGACTTCTCCGGCCCCGTCTTCCACACCGCGGAGTGGGACCACGACGTGGAGCTCGACGGCAAGCGCGTCGCGGTCGTCGGCACCGGCTGCAGCGCGATCCAGGTCGTGCCGTCGATCCAGCCGCGCGTCGCCCGGGTCGACGTCTACCAGCGCTCGCCGGGCTGGACGTTCCCGAAGATGGACTACGCCTACAAGGAGCGCACGAAGCGCCTCTTCGAGCGCTTCCCGGCGCTGCAGCGCGCGGACCGCGCCGCGGTCTTCGCGTTCATGGAGATCGGCGCCGCCGCGATGACCTCGCGGCCGGGGCTGCTCAAGCCGTTCCGCGCCGTCGGGCGCTGGCAGATCAACCGGGCGATCAAGGACCCGGAGCTGCGCGCGAAGGTCACGCCGAAGGACGAGATCGGCTGCAAGCGGATCATGCTCACCGACGAGTGGTATCCGACCCTCGCCAAGCCGAACGTCGACGTCGTCACCGAGCGCATCGCCGCGGTCACGCCGGGCGGGATCCGCACCCAGGACGGCACCGAGCGCGCGCACGACGTCCTCGTCCTAGCCACGGGCTTCCGGTCGCACGGGTTCGTCGCGCCGATGGAGATCGTGGGCGAGGACAGCCGCGCGCTCGCCGAGGAGTGGGCGAGCGTGCCGCGGGCGTACCTCGGCATGAGCGTCCCCGGCTTCCCGAACATGTTCCTGCTCTACGGGCCGAACACGAACGGCGGGACGGGCTCGGTCATCTACACGATCGAGGCGAACGTCAAGCACGTCATCTCGGCGCTCGAGGAGCTCGACCGCGCCGACGCGCGGCGGATCGAGGTCAGCCGTCGCGCGGCGGAGGCGTTCGACCGGGAGCTCCGCGCCGCGCTCGCGGGAACCGTCTGGCACAGCGGCTGCACGAACTGGTACGTCGACGCGGACGGCAACGACCCCAACCAGTGGCCGTGGCTCTGGAGCCAGTACCGCAAGCGGACGGAGCGGATCCGCCCCGGCGACTACGTCGTCGGCTGAGGCCGACCCGTCAGCCGAACGCCGCCCTGGCCGCCTTCGCGCCCGCGCGCGAGCGCTCGCTGAAGCCGTAGGTCCCGTCGTCGAGCAGCTCGCGCGCCGCCTCGACGACCGCGCCCAGCGCGGCGAACGCGAAGGCCCCGCCGACCGAGATCCTGCGGACGCCCGCCTCGGCCAGCTCCGCCACCGACGGCGCGCGCGGGCGGGCGAGGACGTTCACCGGGAGGCCGACGGACTCGACGACCCGGCGGATGTCCTCGATCCGGGTGAGGCCCGGCGCGTAGAGGACGTCGGCGCCCGCCGCCTCGTAGACCTGCAGGCGCGCGATCGTGTCGTCGAGGTCGTCGTTGCCGTGAAGGATGTTCTCCGCGCGCGCGGTCAGCACGAACCCGCCTTCCCCGGCGTGGGCGGCCTCGGCCGCCGCCTCGACCCGCGCCGCCGCGTGCTCGACGCAGTAGATCGGACCGTCGTCGCGCCCGGTCGAGTCCTCGATCGAGCAGCCGGCGAG
>DASZDF010000560.1:0-2574 GCA_035942275.1 Solirubrobacteraceae bacterium
GGCCCGGATCTCGACGGCGCCGTGGCCGCCGCGACGGCGGCGGTCGACGCGGCGCCGTTCCGCGAGTCCTCGCGGGCGCGGCTCATCGAGGCGCTGCGGGCGCAGGGCGACGCCGCAGGGGCGCTGCGCGCCTTCGAGGACGTCCGCGAGCTGCTCCGCGACGAGCTGGGCGCGACGCCGGGCCCGGAGTTGACCGCACTGCACGACTCCCTCGACCGCGACCGCGACCGCGAGCCGCCCCGCCGCGCCGAGCGCGCCCCCGCGCCGGCCCGGCTCTCACGGCTCGTCGAGCGCGAGCACGAGATCGGTCTCATCGACGGCCTCCAGGACCGCCTGGCCGCCGGCGAGGGGAGGATCGTCCTGATCGAGGGCCCGGCCGGGCTCGGCAAGACGCAGCTCCTCGTCGAGGCGCGACGCCGTGCCGCGGCGGCGGGCGCGACCGTCCTCAACGCGCGGGCGAGCGAGCTCGAGCGCGGCTTCGCCTTCGGCGTGGTGCGCCAGCTCTTCGAGGCCGAGCTGGCCGACCCGGCTCGCCGCGGCGCGCTGCTGGGCGGCGCCGCCGCGCCGGCGACGGCGGTCTTCGCGCCGCCGGACGCGGCCCAGGACGGGGAGACGGCGGTCGATGCCTCGTTCGCGGTCCTCCACGGCCTCTACTGGCTCGTCGTCAACCTCGCGGCCGACCGGCCGCTCGTCCTCGCCGTCGATGACCTGCACTGGTGCGACCGCCCGTCCCTGCGGCTGCTCACGTACCTGGTCCGCCGCCTGGAGGACCTCCCCGTGCTCGTCGCGGCGACGCTGCGGACGGGCGAGCAGGTCACCGATCCCGCCCTGCTCGATGAGGTCGTGCACGACCCGGCAACCGTGTCCATCCGCCCCGGCCCGCTCTCGCCGGAGGCGGTGGAGGCGGTCGTGCGCGGTCGGCTGGGCGACGAGGCCGGCGCCGCGTTCGCCGCCGCCTGCCACGAGACCACCGGCGGCAACCCGCTGCTGCTCCAGCAGCTCCTCGCTGCGCTCGAGGCGGAGGGCGTGACCCCGGCCGACGACCACGTCGCGCGCGTTCGCGAGATCGGCCCGCGCGCGGTGTCGCGCACGATCGGGCTGCGGCTCGCGCGGATGTCGCCCGAGGCGGTGGCGATCGCGCGCGCGGTCGCGGTGCTCGGCGAGAACGCCGAGGTGGCCACCGTCGCCACTCTGGCCGGGCTCGACGTCGACACCGCCGCGGCGGCGGCCGCCGCGCTCAGCCGGGCCGAGATCCTTGCGCCGGAGCCGCCGCTCGGGTTCGTCCACCCGCTGGTGCGCGACGCGGTCTACTACGCGCTGCCGGTCGGCGAGCGCGAGCTGCACCACCGGCGCGCGGCCGGCGCCCTGGCCGAGGCCGGAGCGGCGGAGGAGCAGGTCGCCGTCCACCTCGTCAAGGCGCCGCCCGCTGGCGACCCCGACGTCGCGGCGACCCTTCAGCGGGCAGGCGCGTCCGCCGCCCGCAAGGGCGCGCCGGAGAGCGCGGTCGCCTTCCTGCGCCGCGCGCTCGCCGAGCCGCCGCCGCCCGAGCGCCGCGCGGAGCTGCTGCTCGAGCTCGGCGTCGCGGAGCAGCGTCTCGACGGCGTCGCCGCGGCCGAGCACCTCGCCGCCGCGTACGCCGCCCTCGACGATCCGGCGGCGCGCGGGACGGCGGCGCTCGCCCTCGCCGAGACGCTGTTCTTCGCCGCGCCCCCCGGCGAGACGCTGCGCTTCGTCCGCGCGGCCGGCGGGGATACCCCGCAGGAGCTCGTCGACGTGCGCCTCGGGCTCGAGGCCTACGAGACGATGACGCTCGTCCGCGGCGGGGTGGGGGAGACCGACCTCGAGGAGCGCCTGGCCGAGTACGAGGAGCACGGCCTGCCGGAGCACGACGGCCCGGGCGGGAGGATGCTCGAGGCCGTCGTCGCGTACGGATGGGCGCTGGGCGGGCACGCCGCGGAGCCGTGTGCGCAGCTCGCGCTGCGGTCGCTGGCCGGCGGCACGCTCGCCGAGGTCGACGACGGGTTCCTCCTGCCCGGCCCGCTCATCTCGCTGACCCTGTGCGACAGCCCCGAGGCGCTCAGCGAGTGGGACGCCGTGCTCGACGCCGCGTATCGCCGCGGCTCGCTCCTCCTCACGCTGACCGCCCACATCTGGCGCGGCTACGAGCTGCTCGCCCGCGGCGAGCTGCACGACGCCGAGCGCTCCCTGCGCGAGAGCCTCAGCGAGCTCGCGCTGTGGGGCTCGGGGCAGGTCATCTCGATCTTCCCGATGACGCTGCTCGCGATGGTCCTCGTGGAGCGCGGCGAGCTCACGGGCGCCCGCGACGTGCTCCGCTCCGCCCCGCATCCGCCCGAGGGGAGCCAGGGGCACTTCTTCCTCCTCCAGGCGGAGACCGAGCTCGCGCTCGCCGAGGGCCGCGGCGCGGACGCGCTCGTCACGGCGGAGCGCCTGCGCCGCGTCGCCGGGGAGCGGGCGAACCCGGCGTGGCAGCCGGTGCACGACCTGATCGCCCGGGCGCTCGTCGCCTCCGCCCGCGTCGACGAGGCGCGCGCGGCCGCCGCCACGGGCATGGAG
>DASZDF010000561.1:0-1525 GCA_035942275.1 Solirubrobacteraceae bacterium
GGTCGACCTGGAGGGCAAGCTCGACATGACCGACCCGGAGAACCGCGCCGCCGTCCTGAGCCTGCTGACCCCCAGCCCGGCCGGCCGCCTGCGCGGCGCCCTCCACGTCGCCCGGCGGCTCGAGGAGGACGGCACGCTGTCGATCGACACCTCCACCACGAGCCAGTCCGAGGGCGGCGGCGAGTTCAAGGTCGGGGTCGGCGTGGGCGGCGGCGGTGGCGTGACGAGCTCCCGCGAGGAGGAGAACCGGACGGCCGGAATCGAGCGCCCGCCCGGCGGAACGTGGGCCCCCCGCGTATGCAAGGGTCCGTCGTCGCCATGACCCGGGCCGCCCTCATCCTCGTCGCGCTCGCGGCATTCGCTGCCGTCCTGACCGGGTGCGGCGGCGACGACCTCTCCGGCGACGCGGACGTGCCCGATGGCTGGCAGACCGTGCGCGAGGGCGACCTGTCCTTCGCCGTCCCGGGCGACTGGCGCGTCTCGCGGCGCTCCGGGCGCGACGGCGCGCGGGTCGTCGAGGCGCACGGTCCGGGCGACGAGGAGCTCGCGCCCGCGGCGCGCGTGCTGATGGAGGCCGCGCCCGGGACCCCCGTCGACACGATGCTGCGCCTGCGCGAGACGGCGGACGAGCGCCTTCCCGAGGCCGACGTCCAAGAGCCGCGCGACGTCGAGCTGGACGGCGCCGAGCGCGCGGCGCGCTGGACGACGACCTACAAGGCGCCCGCCGGCCCCGGCCGGGTCGACGGGCTCTCGGCTCAGCGCGAGGACGGGTCGAGCATCAGCGTGCGCGCGCTGTCGCTCGACCGCGACGACGTCGACACCGAGGCGATCGCCGACTCGGTGCGCCTCGGCGGATGAAGCCCTTCGAGGGCGTGCCCGGCTGGCCGCCGCTCGCCGGCGTCGTCGCGCTCGCGGTCGCCTACGTCGCGTCCTTCGTCGTGGTCGTCGTGGTCGCCCTCGTCGCCGAGGCCGCCGGCTACGAGCCCGCCGACCGGCCGCCGGGCGCCGTGCTCCTCGTCGCGGTGCTGTTCGCGCTGACGAGCGTCGGCGCCTGCCTGTTCGTCGCGCGCCAGACCGCGCCGCTCGCGCCCGGCCAGTTCGGGCTGCGCCGGGTCCCGCCCGGCGAGGCCGCGCTGCTCGTGGCGGCCGCCGCGCTGGTGCTCGCCGCGGTCGTGACGGTGTGGGCGTGGGCGACCGTCGAGCGGCTCGCCTTCCCGGTGCCCCAGGAGCTCGACCGGGGCGACGTCGACGCCGACGCCGGCCTCGCCGCCTCGGCGCTGGCGCGCGCCGTCGTCGCGCCCGTCGCCGGCCAGGTCGTCCTTCTCGGCTTCGTGCTGCCGGCGCTCTCGCGCTGGCGCGGCGTCGTCCCGGCAGCGATCCTCTGCACGCTCCTGCTCGCCCCGCTGGCGGGCGTCGTCGGCGACGGCGGCAGGCTCGCGGTGCCCGCGCTCGTCCTGGCCGCGCTGCTCGTCGCCCTCCGGCTGCGCTCGGGCAGCCTCGTGCCGGGGATCGCGCTCGCGTGCGG
>DASZDF010000562.1:0-2746 GCA_035942275.1 Solirubrobacteraceae bacterium
GCGAGGTCCAGGCCCTGCCGGTGCCCGGCAAGCTCGACGTCGGCGGCGAGGAGCTCGAGCTGCACCCCGCCGACGGCCACCCCGCGGCCGGGATGGCGATCTGGGTCGCGTGGGCGCGGGTGCTCGTGTGCGGCGACTACCTGTCGCCGGTCGAGCTGCCGACGCTGTCGGAGGGCGGCTCGCGCAGCGCCTACCTCGCGACGCTCGCGCGCCTCGAGCCGCTGGTCGAGCAGGCGGCCGCGGTCGTCCCCGGCCACGGGGAGGTGCTCGACGCGGCGCGCGCGCTGGCGATCCTGCGCGAGGACCGCGCCTACCTCGAGGCGCTGCCCGACGCGAAGCTCCCGCTCGCGCGCCGGACGCCGGCGCAGGAGCGGATCCATGCCGAGAACGTGAAGCGCGTCTGGCCCCGTCGGCGGCCGAACTGCCCGCGCCGCTTCTTCGTCGCGCACGTGCGGTACGTGCGCGTGTCGGTGGCGACGCGGCCGTCGGTCAGCTCGACACGCAGTCGCACGCGGATGCGGCCCTTGGGCAGCCCGCGCAGGTCGATCGGCAGCCCGATCCGCGAGCCGGTGACGGTCTTCGCCCGCCTGCCGTTGATGAAGATCTGCACCCGCCGGACCGTTCCGCGGATCGCCCGGCGCACGCGGACGGTGAACTTCCGCCGCGACACGCAGCGCCGCGAGGAGGGGAGCGAGAGGAGGGTTGCGACCGCCGGCGCGGGCTGCACGACCGGAGGCGGTGGCGGTGGCGGAGGCGGCGGGAGCGGCGCCGGAGGCGGAGGCGGCTCGGGCGCGAGCGGCGGGTCGGGCGGCATCTCGACCGGCAGCGCGATGCCCTCGCAGTCCGCGTTGATCGAGTCGACGCGGTCGCCCCGCCCGCCGTCCGTCCCCGGGCCGCAGCCGATCGTGTCCGCGGTCCCCTCGCGCGCCTCGATCGTGTCGTTCCCCTCGTCCGCGGCGATCGTGTCGGCGCCCGCCTGGCCGTCGATGTCGTCGCCCTCGTCGTCGATCAGGTCGCGCAGGTCGTCGTCGAGGTCGTCGGAGGGGGTGTCGACGATGCCGACCCCCTCGAGCACGTCGTCGCCGCCGCCGCCGCGCAGGATGTCGGCGCCGTCGTAGCCCTTGAGCACGTTCGGCCCGCCGTTGCCGATCAGCGTGTCGCCCGCGAGTCCTCCGACCGCGCCCTCGACGTCCGATCGCGCGTTGTCGCCCTCGCCCGTCCCGCCGTCGTCCGCGACGTCGTCGAGCGTGACGCGCACGGGGGCGGTGCGGCCGTCGACGAACGCGAAGATCTGCGCTGTCGACTGTCCGTACCGCACGAAGTCCATGCCGGCGCCGCCGCGCAGGTCGTCGGCGCCCGTCGGGATGCCGGCCGGGAACGTGGAGTGCTCGTTGAGCAGGTCGTCGCCGCCGTCGCCGAAGACGTCGTCGACGCCCATGCCACCGGCGACGCTGTCGTCGTCCTCGCCCCCGTGGACCTCGTCGTCGTCGTCGCCGCCTTCCACGACGTCGTCACCGCCGCCGCCGTCGAGGACGTCCTCGCCCCCGTCGCCCCCCAGGTAGTCCTGGGCGCCGCCGCCGTCCATCGTGTCGTCCCCGTCGCGGCCGCCGAAGTAGCTGTTCCCGGCGTCACCCGTGAACTGGTCGGCGAAGTCCGAGCCGAAGACCTGGAGCGGGACGGTCGCGAACGTGTCCGTGCCGCCGTCCCCGTCGCCGCCCGGCGCGGTCCCGCCGGGCATCTGGATCGTGACCGGCCCCGCGGCCTCGTCGTACAGGACGTTGCCGATGCGGAACGAGCCGCTGGAGAACGGGAACGTGAACGTGTCGTTGCCGGGCCCGCCGCGCGTGAAGGACGCCAGGGTCGTCAGGTTGTCGTTGCCCGGCCCGCCGCTCAGGCGCATGTCGCCTCCGATCGGGCCCGTGAAGCCCGGGTCGCCGCGATCGGTGAGGACGTCGTTGCCGCCGCGCCCGTCGACGTGGAGCCCCGCGCCGCCGGTGAACACCTCGGAGTCGTGGTCCGTGCCCACCCTGTTGAGGTTCAGCTGCGGGACGGGGCTCATGCTGGGCCCGGTCCTCCCGCCGTAGATGTGATCGTCGCCCGGCGCGCCGAGAACGACGATCGCGTACACGGTTCCCGTGTTCTGCTCCAGGTCGACGAAGATCTCGATCTCGGGCGTGGCGTCCTCGCCGCCCTCCACCACGCCCGGCGCGAACGGGCCGCCGCCGAGGTCGAGCGTCAGGACCTCGTTGGCGTCGTCGCCGTCGACGACGATCGTCTGAGTGTTGTTGATCGTCGCCGCCTGGCAGTTGGAGCCGTCGGCCTGGATCGCCGAGCCCGAGACGCGGAGCGTGCCGGTCGTCCCGGCCCCGAAGGTCGCCGTCACGACTCCCCCGGCGAACGCGCAGGTATCGAACGCGGCCTGCGCCGGTGCGGCGACCGCCAGCAGTGCGAGCGACGTGACGAGCGCGGCGCGGATCATCAGCGTCCAAACCTCCCGCGGCGCTTCTTCGTCGCGCACGTCCGGTACGTGCGCGTGTCGGTGGCGACGCGGCCGTCGGTCAGCTCGACCCGCAGGCGCACGCGGATGCGGCCCTTCGGCAGGCCCCGCAGGTCGATCGGCAGCGCGATTCGCCGACCGGTCACCGTCTTCACGCGCTTGCCGTTGACGAAGATCGTCACGCGGCGCACCGTCCCGCGGATCTCGCGGCGCACGCGGACCGTGAACTTCCGGCGCGACGCGCAGCGG
>DASZDF010000563.1:0-2356 GCA_035942275.1 Solirubrobacteraceae bacterium
GTCGAGCACGGTGCCGTCGGCGAGCGACGTCGAGTTAAAGGCCGCGAGGTAGCCGTACCGCGCCTCCTCCTCCTCGCTGAGCACACGCACGTCGAGGTGCTCGCGCGCCCGCGCGAGGAACGCCTCGCGGTTCGACGCCGCCCGGATCGCGCTCGTCGCCACCGCGTGCGTCTCGTCGAGGCCGGTGGCGCGGACGAAGTGCGCGAACAGCTCGATCGTCGTGAGCGCGCGCGCCATCGGCTCCGCGCCGAGCTCGCCGGTCTGGTCGGCGCCCTCGCCGATCCGCACGGCCTCGTGGATCTCGTCGGTCCGCTTCCACCACCCGTCGCCGGAGGCGAAGACCACCATCCGGAACGAGTTCGAGCCGAGGTCGACGACCGCGATCCGCGCGTCAGCCACGCGCGGACTCCGACACGCGCTCGAGCATCCGGCGCACGCGGCCGGCGGAGGCGCCCAGCGCGGGCGCGAAGTGCTGCTCGATGCCCTGGGCGTAAACCGGCCACATCTTCCGCAGGGCGTCTACCCCGGCGTCGGTGATCGCGATCTGCAGCGCGCGGCGATCGGCGGGGTCGGGCTCGCGCCGGACGTAGCCCGCCGCCTCGACGCGGTCGACGAACCGGCTCATGGCCGTGGGCGAGAGCGCGACCTCGCGGGCCAGCTCGTTGACCCGCAGGCGCCGCTCGGGCTGGCGGTACAGGGACCAGAGCAGGTCGTACCACCCGAGGTCCGGCAGCCCGGCGCGCGCGAGGTCGCGGCTGATCGCGCGCGTCGCGTTGGCGTGCGCGGCGAGGAAGGCGCGCCACGCGCCGAGGACGTCGTCGTCGAGCTCCTTCGCCACGCATCGCACAATACATGCACTTGCAGCAGATGCGCGAGCATGTAGAATGATGCACATGCAGCTAATGCAGACGCAGCAAGGAGAGGCTCCCATGCGATTCCAGGACAAGGTCGTGCTCATCACCGGCGGCGGTGGCGGCATCGGGCGCGCCGCGGCGCGCCGCTTCCTCGACGAGGGGGCGAACGTCGTGCTGAGCGGGACGCGCCAGTCGAAGCTCGACGACGCCCAGCAGGCCCTCGACCCCGGCGGCGAGCGCACGCTCACGGTCGCCGGCCACGTCGGCACCCGGGACGAGGCGCACGACCTCGTCACGCGCGCCGTCGAGCGCTTCGGCGGGCTCGACGTCCTCGTCAACAGCACGGGCATCTTCCGCCCGGCGGCGTTCGAGGAGCAGACCGAGGACCACCTCGAGGAGGCGCTCGGCTCGATCCTGCGCCCGACCTACTGGGTCTCGCAGGCCGCCGCCCCCGCGCTGCGCGAGCGCGGCGGCGGGGCGATCGTCAGCGTCGGCTCGATGTGGGCCGTCGACGCGATCGCGACGACGCCGACCTCCGCCTACTCGATGGCGCAGGCGGCGCGGCACATGCTCACGAAGAACCTGGCGCTCGAGCTGGCGGCGGACGGCATCCGCGTCAACACCGTCGCGCTCGCGTTCGTCGAGACGCCGTCCTACGAGCGGTTCATGTCGCGCGAGCAGGCCGCGGAGGTGCTCGACAGCGTGAACGGCTTCCACCCGCTCGGCCGCCGCGGCCAGCCGGAGGACGTCGTCGAGGCGATCCTCTTCCTCGCGAGCCCCGACGCCGGCTGGATCACCGGGACGCTGCTGCCCATCGACGGCGGCGTGCTCGCCGGCCGCTCCCCGGCGGTGCACGCGGAGGAGGCGGCCGCCGCGTAGCGCTAGCGCCGACGCTCCGGGAACCGGACGGATGTTCGACTGACCTGACGCCGGGTCATTCGTAAGGTCGGCCGATGCAGCTTCTGTGTCTGATCGGGGCCTGTGCGTCGCTGGGCCTCCTCGCGCCTGCTCCCGCGTCGGCCGGGACGACCTCGGTGACGTTCCACCACACCGGCGCGCAGCAGACGTTCACCGTCCCCGCCGGCGTCACCAGCCTCTCCGTCGTCGCCATCGGCGCGCCGGGCGGCGACGGCGTCAACGGCTACGGCACGGCCCCGGATCCCGGCACCGGGGCGCGCGTCGCGGGGACGATCGCGGTGACCCCCGGCCAGACGCTGTACGTGCTCGTCGGAGGACCGGGCAGCGGCGCGCTCGGCGGCTTCAACGGCGGCGGCAACGGCGGCTCCGGCTACACGTCGGGCGGTGGCGGCGGCGGGGCGTCGGACGTGCGCACCTGCAGCGTCGCAACGTGCGCGCTGTCGGCGCAGGACACGCGGCTGGTGGTGGCGGCGGGCGGCGGCGGATCGGGAGCGCCGACCTGGGACGGGGTCGGCGCCGGCGGAGACGCCGGCAGCGCGGGCGGCGGTGCCCCGTTCGCGGATTCGAACGGCGGTCACGGAGGC
>DASZDF010000564.1:0-2472 GCA_035942275.1 Solirubrobacteraceae bacterium
CCGCAAGGAAGAGCGCGAGGCCAAGCGTCAGGCCGAGCGCGACCGGCTCGCGCGCCTCGGCTACTAGCAGCCGCGCGCCGGAGCGGGCGCGCCGCTCGCGCCGCGCTCCGACCACTCCGAGCTGCGTGTCGCGCCGCGCTCCGCCCCCTTCTCGCCGCTACGCGCAGCCGATTCCGGGGCTGGTGAGGGAGTGGCTGTGGGTCGTTTTTTTGAAGGATCCTGGATTGCCGTCGGATACCGACGGTCAGTTGGGATCCTTTGTCGCCGGAGGTGGTTCGAGGCGCTGTGGACGCTAGGCGGCCGTGGTCGGGCGCGTGTGGAGCAGGCCCGCCGCGGCTACTCGTCGCGCGAGTAGACCACGTGGAAGTAGTGCTGCTCGTCGCCGGTCAACACGCCGACGGTGTCGGGCGGGAACCCCGGTCAGCGCCGACGGGAGCTCGGCACGACGACGTCGATCGTCCACTCGCCGACCAGCGCGTCAAGCGTCAAACGGGCGTCTCCAGCGCGACGGGGTTGTCGTCGTCGCGCGCGACCCCGCTGTCGACGGCCGCCTGGCGAACCGCCTCGGCGACGGAATGGTGGACGTTCACGTCGAGCACGTCGGGCACGAGCTGCTCCGCCTCGACGGTCAGCCCGGCGATCGCCCATGCCGCAGCGCGCTTCATCTCGACGGTGATCCCGGTCGCGCCCGCGAGCAGCGCGCCGCGGAAGATGCCCGGGTAGCCGAGGACGTTGTTGACCATCGTCCCGTCGGCCGCCGACGCGGCGCCGGCGGCCAGCGCGTCTTCCACCGAGATCTCCGGCTCCGGATTCGACAGGGCGAGGATGACCTGTCCGGACCGCACCAAGGACGGGTCGATGAGCCCCGGCACGCCGGTCGTCGCGATGACGACGTCGGCCTCGCGCATCACCGTCTCGAGGTCGTCGACCGCCTCGATGCCCTCCGCGGCCGCGCGCGAGCGAGCCGCCGCGCCCGGATCCGTCGCGATCACCCGCCGCGCCCCCGACGACTTGATCAGCGACGCGATCCCGAACCCGGCAGCGCCCAGCCCGACCTGGCCGACGACCGCCTCGTCGAGCCGCCGCCCCGCCTCACGGCACGCGACGATCGCCGCCGCCAGCGACACGACCGCCGTCCCGTGGACGTCGTCGTGCATGACCGGCTGGGGCAGCGCCTCGATCAGCCGCCGCTCGATCTCGAAGCACTCGGGCGCCGAGATGTCCTCCAGGTGGATCCCACCGAACGTCGGCGCGATCCGCACGACGGTCTCGACGAACTCGTCGACGTCCTTCGTGTCGATCAGCACCGGGACGGACGAGATCCCCGCGAGCTGCGCGTAGAAGATCGCCGTGCCCTCCATGACCGGCATCGACGCCAGCGCGCCGATGTCGCCGAGGCCGAGCACGCGCGTCCCGTTCGTGCAGATCGCGACGGTCCGCCCGATCATCGTGAAGCGCCGCGCGAGGTCCGGATGCTGGGCGATCGCCGAGCAGACCCGCGCGACCCCGGGGGTGTACACGTCGCGCATGTCCTGGTTCGACGTGACCGGCTCCAGCGGGACGACCTGCAGCTTCCCGCCGTCGTGCGCCATGAACGCCCGGTCGTGGTACCAGAGGACGTACACGTCGTCGAGGGCGCCGAGCCTGTCGGACAGCACCCGCGCGTGCTCGAGGTCGGCCACCTCGACCGTGATCTCGCGGACCGCCTCCCGCCGCGCGACCGCGATCGTCCGTATGTCGCCGACCAGCCCGCCCGTGTCCGCGATCGTCCCCGCGACGCGCTGCAGCGAGCCGACGCGGTGCGGGACCTGGAGGCGGTAGGTGCAGTCGAGCGGCACCGGCGGGTTCGGCTAGCTGCGCAGCGCGATGACGCCGAGCGCGGTCGCGGCGATCGCCGGCGCCGCGACCATGGCGGTCGTCGTGGGGGACAGGTAGCCCTTCCCGCCGCCGAAGAACGCAGACCCGACGTCGGCCACGTCGCAGAGGACGCCCATCTCGATCCAGTTGTCCTGCGCCTTCTTCTTCGCGCGCAGCGTGCCCAGCGCGAGGGCGACGTCGCGGATCCCGAAGAGCCGCCCGAGATACGGGGCCTGCGGGTTGGCCTCCGGCTCCAGGCCGAACAGCTTGCCGCCGAAGTTCGGGGCGGCGTAGGACGTGGCGCCCACGGCGAGCCGCAGCCCGCCGAGGATCTTGAGAGCGGTGTCGCGTTCCATGCCGCGGAGCCTAGGCGACCGCGGGCTCCTCGGCGACAGCCGGCGCCTTCGGCGCCTCCTCGCGGATCGTCCCGGCGACCGACGCGAGGATCACGATCGCCGCGACGCCCATCAGCGGCGTGACCTCCTCGTCGACGAACAGCGCGCCGAGCGCGATCGCCACCACCGGGTTGACGTACGCGTACGTCGCCACCTGCGAGATCGGCGCGTTCTTGAGCAGCCACGCGTACGCGGTGAACGCGCACAGCGACCCGATCAG
>DASZDF010000565.1:0-8044 GCA_035942275.1 Solirubrobacteraceae bacterium
GCTACGGGACGTACGGCGGCGGGTGGGCCGGGGCGCCGGGGGACGTGTGGCTGGCGTTCGACGTCGACGACTCGGGCGGGGCGTTCGACGTGAGCGGGCGGGTGGCCTCCCCGTGCGGCCTCGGGTCGATCGAGGCCGGCAGCGTCCCCGCCGCGGCGGCGGAGCCGCTGGCGCTCGACGGCGTCACGCGGGCCGGGGCGACCGAGACCCGCTGGCGGCTGACCGGCGCGGTCGGGATGTTCGAGGGCGGCGGCCGGCTCGAGGCGACCGTGTCGCGCGGCGGGCGGCGCTGTTCGGTCGCCGGGCGGTCGTGGGCGGTGGCGATCGCGGGCTCCGACCACCAGGGCGGGGGGCGCCCGCCGCTCGGGTCGCGCTGGTTCGGGACCGTGGCGAGCGGCGGCGTCGTGGCGCTCTCCGTCGCGCCCCGAGGACCGAGAGTCCGCGCGATCGTCAGCGCGGACATGCGGTTCTGTCCGCAGCGTCCCGCCGGCGGCTTCCACGAGCCGCTGACCGGCGTCCGCCGGCAGCTCGGGGACTCCCTGTCCGCGGTGCGGCGCTACCGCGTGCGCTCGGGCGGCGTCGTGCGGCGGGTGCGGGTCGAGCTGAGCGGGACGTTCTTCGGCGACGGCCTGAGCGGCTGGCTCGACGTCCGGGAGGTCGCTCGCCGCGCCCGCGACGGGCGGCGGCTCTGGGCCTGCGACACCGGGCCGATCAGCGTGTACGCCGACCGCGTGCCGCGCGTGTAGCCGCGTACGCGTCGTCGGCGAGCCTCACACGCCCGCGAGCAGGGAGAGCTGGTCGGCGCCGTTGCCGGCCCCGTTCAGCTCCGGCGAGACCGGCGCGATCACGAGCGAGCCCTCCGGGAGCGGGCGGGCGAGCTCGACCGCGCCGTCGAGGTCGACGTCGTCGTCCAGCCATGCCGCCTGCTCGTCGGCCCCGCGCAGGACGGCGGGCATCCGGTCGTGCAGGCGCGCGGCCTCGCGGCTCGCGGGCACGGTCACGATCGTGCAGGACGCGAGCTCGCCGGGCGCGTCCTTCGGTCGCGCGATGCACCACAGCCCCGCGAACGCGAACGGCTCGCCGCCGCGGAGGCGCTGCAGGAAGGGCTGGCGCGGCTGCTTGGGATCCTCGGCCCGCTGCCACTCGAGCCAGCCGTCGGCGACGACCAGGCAGCGGTGGTTCGCGTCGCGCGTGAGCGAGCGCCAGGCGGTGCTCGAGCGGAGCTTGTCGTCGCGGGCGTTGATCAGCGGGCGCATGCCCTTGAGCGTGGCCCACGACGGCGCGAGGCCCCAGCGCAGCATCACGGGCTGCCGCGTGCCCGCCGGGTCGCGCACGATCGCCAGCACGTCCTCGGTCGGGCACACGTTCGCCCTGCCGAACGCCTCGGCGGGCAGGCGCGCGCCGGCGAAGCCGAACCGCGCCGCGACGTCGGCCGGCGAGGTGGTCGAGAGGGTGTAGCGGCCGCACATGGCGACGCCGATCCTACGCGGAGGGGCCGACGCCGCCGCAGTGCCGAGCCGTCAGTCGTCGCGCAGCCCGGCGGCCGCCGCGGCGGCAACCGCGAGCGACGCCCCGGCCACCGTCGCCGCGAACGTCGAGCGACGCTTGGGCAGCCTGTCCTTCACCGCGAGCGTGGCGGCGAGGTCGGCGCCGTCGGCGAGCGCGTGCGCGGCCATCCACGTCCGCGACGACGACGCGGTGCCGCCGGTGAGCGCCGCGAGGGCGCCGGCGCCGAGGGCCACGTCGCGGGCGCCCTGCGCGCGGACGAAGACCTGCGTCGCCGGCCGCCGCGACGCACGGCGGCCGATCCAGGTGGAGCCGGCCGCCTTGGGCTGGGTGAGGTAGCGCGCGCCGACGGCGACGCGGTTGAGGGCGAGGAGCCCGGCGAGGATGCGAAGAGCCATACCGCGGGAATGCCCACTCGGCGCGAAGCGACACGCGAGCGGCCCGCCGTGGATGGCGGAGGCTCGCTAGCTTGCGCGGATGCGCACCTTCGACGAGTGGCAGCTCGAGCTGCACGGCCACCGGGTCATCTACCGGATCGCCGGCAGCGGGCCGCCGGTCGTCCTCATCCACGGGATGGTCAACTCGTCGCGCCACTGGGAGCGCGTCGCGCTCCAGCTCGCCGATCGGTACACGGTCATCGCGCCGGACCTGATCGGCCACGGCGACTCCGCCACGCCGCGCGGCGACTACTCGCTCGGCGCCCACGCGGCGGTGATCCGGGACATCCTCAGCGCGATCGGCGTCGACCACGCGTCGATCGTCGGCCACTCGCTCGGCGGCGGCGTGGCGATGCAGTTCTTCTGGCAGTTCCCCCAGCGGACGGATCGCCTGGTGCTCGTGTCGAGCGGCGGGCTCGGGCACGAGGTCAGCCCGATGCTGCGCAGCATGGCGCTGCCGGGGATCGGCGCCGTCGTCGCGGCCGCGGCGCATCCGGGCGTCGTGAAGGCGCTCGCGACGCTCGGGCCGCAGGGGCGCAACGTCGCCCGCGCGCTGCGTCCACTGTCGGACCCCGGCGCCCGCCGCGCGTTCCTGCAGACGCTGCGGGCGGTCATCGACGTCCGCGGGCAGAAGGTCAGCGCGGCCGACCGGCTCTACCTCCTCGAGCGGATGCCGACGCTCGTCGTCTGGGGCGAGCGCGACCACACGATCCCGATCGAGCACGGCCGCGCGACGCACCGCGCGATCCCCGGCAGCCGCTTCGCCACCCTGCCGAAGGCCGCGCACTTCCCGCACCTCGAGGACCCCGAGGGCCTGGCGGAGGTGCTCCACGACTTCCTCTCCTCCTCGCCGACGGCCCGGCTCGACGACGCCGACTGGCACGAGCTCGTGGCGCCGCGCTCGCAGCGCCGGCGGCGGATGAGCGCGGTGGCGTGAGCGCCGCGGCGCGGGCGATCGGGATCAACCACGTCGCGCTCGAGGTCGGCGACGTCGACGAGGCGCTCGCGTTCTACGGCCGGCTCTTCGCGTTCGAGCTGCGAGGGCGCGCCGGCGGGATGGCGTTCCTCGACCTCGGCGACCAGTTCCTCGCCCGCTCCCCCGGCCGGTCCCAGCCGCCGGACGACGAGCGGCACTTCGGCCTCGTCGTCGACTCCCGCGCAGCGGTGCAGGCGGCGCTCGACGAGGCCGGGGTCGAGACGGTGCCCGGCCGCGGCCTGAACTTCCGCGACCCCTGGGGGAACCGGATCGAGGTCGTGCAGTACGACGAGGTGCAGTTCACGAAGGCGCCCGCCGTGGCGCGCGGCATGGGGTTCGACGCGCCGAAGAGCGACGCGGCGCTCGCCGAGCTGCGGGAGCGGGGCCTCGCGTGACCGAGCCGATCGAGCTGCTCCAGCGGCTGATCCGGTTCGACACGACGAACCCGCCCGGCGCCGAGCGCGAGTGCATCGCCTTCCTCGACGGGCTGCTGCGCGAGGCGGGGCTCGAGACGAAGGTGCTCGCGCGCGACGACGACCGGCCGAACCTCGTGGCCCGCCTGCCCGGCGAGGGGTCGGCGCCGCCGCTGCTGCTCCAGGGGCACGTCGACGTCGTCTCCACCGCCGGCCAGGAGTGGACCCATCCCCCGTTCGACGGCGTCGTCGCGGACGGGCACGTTTGGGGCCGCGGGGCGCTCGACATGAAGTCCGGCGTCGCGATGCTCGTGGGAGCCGTGCTGCGCCGGCCGAGGACGGCCGGCGACGTGATCCTCACCGTGCTCGCCGACGAGGAGGCGGGCGGCGACTGCGGCGCGCGGTTCCTCGTCGCCGAGCACGCGGAGCTGTTCGACGGCGTGCAGTACGCGCTCGGGGAGTTCGGCGGGTTCTCGATGGACGTCGCGGGCCGCCGCTTCTATCCGATCCAGGTCCTCGAGAAGCAGCTGTGCTGGATGCGCGCGACGGTACGGGGGCCGGGCGGCCACGGGTCGCTGCCGATGCGCGGCGGAACGACCGCGCGGCTCGCGAAGCTCCTGCGCGACCTCGACCGCGGCCGCCTCCCCGTCCACGTCACCGACGTCCCGCGGCGGATGGTCGAGGGGATCGCGGCCGAGCTGCCCCGGCCGGCCGCCGTCGCGCTGCGCGGCCTCCTGAACGAGCGCCTGACCGACGGCCTGCTGCGCGTGCTCGGCGACGCCGGGAAGTCGTTCGAGCCGATGCTGCACAACACCGTCAACGCGACGATCCTGCGCGCGGGCGACAAGGTGAACGTCGTCCCGAGCGAGGCGACCGTGGAGCTCGACGGCCGCCTCCTCCCCGGCTTCAGCCCCGACGACATGCTGCGCGAGCTGCGCGCGCTGGTGGGCGACGACGTGGAGCTCGAGGTCGGCCGCTTCGAGGCCGCCCCCGCCGAGGCCGACTACGGCCTCTTCGACCTGCTCGGCGGCGTGCTGCGCGAGCGGGACCCGACCGGTACGCCGGTCCCGATGCTCCTCCCCGGCGTCAGCGACGGGCGGATCTTCTCGAAGCTCGGCATCCAGACCTACGGCTTCCTCCCGATGCAGCTGCCGAAGGAGCTGCGCTTCACCGAGCTGATCCACGCGGCCGACGAGCGCATCCCCGTCGAGTCGCTCGAGTTCGGGACCGGCGCTATCGCTGCCGTGCTCGAGCGCTACGTGCGCTAGTCGCGCTCGTCGGCGCCGGTCTTCGTCAGCGTCGCCTTCGCGACCGCTCCGCCGCCGAGCCGGCGGACCAGCCGCGGGGCGAGGACGCGGAGCGCCGGGATCGCCGCCCACGGCCGCGGGACGTAGCGCTCGGCCTTGCCGCGCAGGCCCGCGTCGAGTATCGCCTGCGCCGCCTTCTCGTCGGTGGAGACGAGCCAGCGGGTCGCGCGCCTGCCGGTGAGCTCAGCGGCCGGGAACCCCTCGGTCTCGATGAACCCGGGCAGCACGAGGCCGACGTGGACGCCGTTCGGCTTCTCCTCCTGATACAGCGCGTCGCTCCAGCCGATGAGGGCGAACTTGCTCGCCGAGTAGGAGCCGGCGCCCGCGCGCGCGACGCGGCCGGCGACGCTCGCGACGTTGACGATCGCGCTCGGCGCGGACGCGCGCAGGAGCGGGAGGAGCTCCTCGGTCACGCGGAGCTGCGCGTCGAAGTTGATCGCCATGTGGCGCTGGACGTTCGCGAACCCGCCGTCGGCGAACGTCGCGCGCCAGGAGGCGCCGGCGTTGTTGACGAGGAGGTCGAGCCGGCCGCCGTGGTGCTCCTCCAGGTGGGCGCGCACGCGAGCGGGAGCGTCGCCCTCGACGAGGTCGGCCGCGACGTACGTCGCGCCGATCTCGGCGGCCAGCTCGCGCAGCTTCGGCTCGCGCCGCGCGACCAGCACGACGCCGCCGCGCGGGTCCTCGCGGGCGAGGGCGCGAGCGGTGGCGGCGCCTATCCCGCTCGATGCGCCTGTGACGACGGCGACCATCGCGGCCGAACCCTACGCGCAACCTCGACGCCCAGCAGCACGGCGGCGGGCGGGACCGTGGCGGGGAGCGAGCCGGTGACGAGGAAGAGCTGGTTCCACAGCAGGGCGAACGCGAGGCACGCGACGGCGGCGGCGACCTGCGGGACCCGTTCCGCCGCCAGGAGCGCCCCGACGACTCCCGCCGCGAAGAAGTCGCCGTAGTCGAGCGACGAGTTGCCGAGCACGTTGATGTGGAGCTGCGGCAGGTCGTCCCCCGCCGTCGCGCGCGCGAACTCGCGGTTCTGGTCGGTCGAGAGGTCGCCGAAGATGTACGCGGCGTCGACGACGGCCATGAGCAGGATGGCCGCCTTGAGGAACGGCAGCGGCGTCGCGCCCGCGAGCAGCCGGCCGACGGTGACGCAGGAGCCGACGACGAGCGCGAGCCGCGCGAGCTCGGCGGCCGTCGAGTCCCCGGGCGCGGCGAAAGCGGTCACGACGATCGGGACGGCCAGGAGGGCGAGCGCCGCGCGGGCGCCGCGGGCGGCCCAGCCGAGCGCGAGCGCGCAACCCGGCGGGACGAGGATCAGCGCGATCCAGGCCAGCAGGTCGGCGCTCGCCGACCACAGCGCGATGATCGCGACGCTGACGAAGATCGACAGCGGCGCGACGAGCGCCCACCCGCGGCCGCGCAGGCGCGCGAGCGCCGCCGGCAGTCCCGCCGCCGGCAGCGCGATGCACACCGCCTGCGCGGCGTCGAGCGCCGCGTTGTCGAGCTGGAACCACAAGCCGGGGCACAGCGTGGCAGCACGCCATGCCCCGGGCGCGGGATCGCTAGTAGTTCGAGGCCGGGCAGGGCGCGCTGGTCGCGCGCGACAGCGTGCCGTCCGCGTTGACCTGCGACCACCCGTTCCCGAGGAACGAGAGGATCTTCGTCGTCCGCATGCCGGCAAGCTCGCCCGGCGTGTAGATGCCGCGCAGGTCCGCGAGGATGATGTGGGTGAAGTTGCCGGCGGAGCGGTTGTCCTGGAGCGTGATGCCGCTGCCGGAGTCGCCCATGATCCCCGCGCCGAACCATCCGTAGCCGTCGCTGTACCACGTGGTCGCGAGGCCGGCCTCGGGCTTGCCCTGCGCGACCGTTGCGCCGTACCCGTGGCCGTAGTTCTTGACGACCTGGGTGTCGCAGCCCGTGTAGATCCCCTTCGGGCCGCCGGTGGGGATCGCCGGGTTGACGCCCCACTTCGCCGCGACCTCCGGGTAGATCCGGATCAGCGCGAAGTCCTCGCCGGGCTCCTCACCCGCCGTCTGCCGGTAGACGGTGCCGACCTCCGCGAGCGTCGTCGTGTCCACCTGCATGATGACGCGCTCGCCGTTCTTGTCCGTGCAGTGGCTGGCGGTGCCGATGTACGGGCTGGTGCGCCACGTCGTGCCGCTGCTGAAGACGAAGTTCGCGGTGCAGCCGTACGGGCTGACGATGCAGCCATTGGCGCTGACGCCGCGCGACTGGTAGCCGGGGCACCACAGGTTCAGCTCCTCCTCGGCGACCTGGACGCCCTTCGGTCCGGCCGCGTGGATCTTCTCCTTCAGCGCGGAGCTGAGCTGGTCGGGCTTGGCGAGCGTCTTCAGGTCGGCCGCCGTCGCGGACTGCGCGCCGAGGGCGCACACGAACATCGCGACGAGGACCGCGAGCGTCTTCTGCAGGCGCATGGGTCTCCCGGGGTCTGGGGGGTACGTACGCGGCGCCGCCCGCTCTCCCGTGCGGGGCACCGTCGTTCTCCCTTGGGCGTTCCCGGGTGCCGCGGCGCACAAACGGCCGGTTGCTACGTTCGGCGCGCGATGCGGCTCAGCGTGCTCGACCAGTCGCCGGTGAGCGAGGGGATGACCGGTGCTCAGGCGCTGCGCAACACGATCGACCTCGCGCAGGTCTGCGACCGCCTGGGCTATCACCGCTACTGGGTCGCCGAGCACCACGGCGGGCCGTCGCTCGCCGGTCCCTCGCCCGAGGTGCTCGTCGGGCCGCTCGCCGCGGCCACCTCGCGCCTGTGCGTGGGCAGCGGCGGCGTGATGCTGCCCCACTACTCGCCGCTGAAGGTGGCCGAGTCGTTCAGCCTGCTGAGCGGGCTGTTCCCCCGGCGGATCGACCTCGGGCTGGGGCGCGCCTCCGGCACCGACCCGCTGACGACGTTCGCGTTGCAGCGCGACCGGCGCGACGCCCCGCCCGACGACTTCCCGCAGCAGCTCGCGGAGCTCCTGGGCTACCTGGACGGGACGCTCCCCGCCGATCACCCGTTCAAGCGCCTCGAGGCGACGCTCCCGGGGCGACCCGAGAAGCCGGAGCCATGGCTGCTCGGGTCGTCGATGCAGAGCGCGGTGTGGGCGGCGGAGCTCGGCCTGCCGTACTCGTTCGCGGACTTCATCAACCCGGGCGGGGCGGAGATCGCGGCCTTGTACCGCGAGCAGTGCCTGGCGGCGGAGCCGCGCGTCATGGTCGCCGCCTGGGTGATCTGCGCAGAGACCGACGAGGAGGCGCAGCGGCTCGCGTCGTCGTCGCGCATGACGCTCACGCTGCTGCGGCAGGGCCGCCTGATCCCTGTGCCGCCGGTCGAGAAGGCGCTCCGCTTCCTGGAGTCGCAGGGATCGGCCCCGAGCGCGGGACGGCGGGCGGTCATCGGCTCGCCAC
>DASZDF010000566.1:0-4416 GCA_035942275.1 Solirubrobacteraceae bacterium
GCGAGGAGCGGGCGGCCGGTCGCGAGGCCGGCCAGCGCGGCGTCGAACGCGAGGCTGCGCTCGCTGAGGAACGCGCGGCGGTGCAGGACCGTGCCGCGCAGCTCGGGCATGCGCTTCGCCAGCGCCGGGAACGCGGCCAGCCGGGCGCGCTCGGCCACGAAGCCGTGCGCGCCGCGGGGGAAGACCGCGTGGCGGACGACCGCGTCAGCCGCGAAGGCGATGCGCGCGCCGGCGCGGCGCGCGCGCCAGCCGAAGAGGACGTCCTCCCCCAGCTCCTTGCCGTCGTCGGGCACGAGCCAGCGCTCGAAGCCGCCGAGCCGGTCGAAGAGCTCGCGGCGGCACAGCAGGTTCGCGGTCTCGAACAGGCCGTGCGCGTCGCGGACGTGGACGGTGCGGTCGAACGGGCCCGGCGGGTGCTCGGGGAGGACGGCGCCCTGCACGAGGTCGGCCTGCTCCAGGGCCGCGACGCCGCGGGCGAGCCAGTCCGGCTCCGGGAAGCAGTCGGCGTCGGTGAAGGCGAGCAGCGGCGCGGTGGTCGCGGCGACGCCGGCGTTGCGCGCCCGGGCCGGGCCGTCGCCGGCGTCGTCCTGGGCGACGTGAACCTCGAACGACGGGGCGTCGCGCTGGGCCTCGAGCGCCGCGAGCGTGCGCGGCAGGGTCTCCTCCGCGTCGCGCGCCGGGACGATCACGCTCACGCGGGGCGCCATCGCACCACCGCCAGGGCCGCGAGCAGGATGAGGAACGGGTCGACCGGCGTCCGGTAGCGGGTCGCGCCGATCGCGATCGCCACGCCGAGCCAGAGCATGACCGGGAAGAGCCACAGCCACCGTGGCGCGGCGCGCGCGGCGGCGGTCAGCGCTCCGGCGACCGCGAGCGCGAGCAGGGCCCACGTCGCGTACCGGTTGACGGTCACGAACCCGCGGCCGACGCCCGCCTCGCGCGCCGAGTCGCGCTCGATCTGGGGGTCGGCGAGGTTGAGCATCCGGACGGTTGCCCAGAACACGACCCGGAGCGGGTACAGCGGGTGGTCGCCGGCGTAGTCGAGGACCTCGCCGCGGAAGTTCGCCTCCAGCTCGGCCTCGTTCGGTCCCTCCTCCTCGAGCAGCGCGGCGTACGGCGGCATGACGGGCGGGCGCCACGCGGCGGGGAGGCGCTCGTCGGTGCGCGCCTCGTCGTTGTACGAGCCGGCGAGCGTGAACCCGGCCTGGGTCGTCGTGGGGACGAAGGCGTCGAGCGCCGTGCTGCTGCGCACCGACCACGGGACGAGGACGACGAGCGCGGCGGCCACGAGGACTGCGCGGCGCCGGGGGACCGCGAGCAGCAGCGGCAGCAGGAGGACGAGGCCGTTCGTGCGGGTCAGCGCGGCCAGGCCGCCGAGGGCACCCGCCGCGGCGACCCACGCGACCCGGTCAGGGTGTCTGCGGGCGGCGAGCGCGCACGCGAGCGCGCCGAGCACGAGCACGATGAACAGCCCCTCGGAGAGCGGCGCGACGCTCACCATGACCAGCGGCGGGAAGACGGCGCCGATCGCCATCGCCGCGACCGCGGTCGCGCGCCCGAACAGGTCGAGGGCGACGAGCCCGAGCAGGGCGACGGCGACCGTGCCGAGCAGCGCGCCGAAGACGCGCGGCGCGTCCTCGCGCCCGGCGACCTCGTAGACCGCGGCGAGCGCGAGCGGGTACGCCGGCGGGCGGAACGCGGTCGGCCCCTCCCCCGCGGCAGCGCTCTGCGGGTAGCTGCCGTGGTCGGCGAGGGCGGCGGCGTGGCGGGCGAAGTCGGCGGCGTCGCCGGTCGCGGCCGGCGGGTCGTGCAGCACGGCGAGGCCGAGTCGGACGACGAGCGCCAGCGCGAGGATCGCTACGACGAGCGGGCGGCCTCTCACCGACGACCCTCCACGACGCGCTGCGCGGCGGCAGAGAGCGCGCACGCGGCGAGGATCGCGAGGAACGGGTCGATCGGGGCGCGGAACCGCGCGTAGCCGACGACGAAGATCGGCAGCAGGAACGCGGCGGGGACGAGCGCGAGCCAGCGGGGCGCCGCACGTGCGGCCCGTGTCGCCAGCCCGCCGAGCGCCAGCAGCGCGACGGGCCAGAACGCGAGGAGCTCGAGCCGCGCCGCCCACCCCGGCAGGCTGTAGGCCGTGAACTCGAACCGCAGCCACTCGAGCCCGGCCGCGTCGAAGATGCGCCGGAGGTTCCACCACGCGACCTTCGCGACGTAGCCGGGGTGCTCGGCCACGTAGTCGAGCCCCTTCTCGCGCAGCGTGTCGTTCCACACGACCTCGTCGTTCTCCACCCGGCGGATCGCGCGGACGTTCGACGGCACCTCGTACCAGTTGATCCAGGCGCCCGGGAAGCGCTCCTGCGCGCGCGCCTCGTCGTTGTACGTGCCCGCGAGCCCGTAGCCGTCCTCCACCGCGATCGGGACGAACCGCTCGAACACGATCGCGTTGCGGATCGTCCACGGCGCGATGGTCAGGGCCATGACGCCCACCATCGCGACGGCGGGCAGCGCGCGGCGGAGCAGCGGCCGCTCCGCGCGGTCCCACAGCGCCACCGCGAGCGGCGCCGCCAGCGCGATGCCGTTCGCGCGGGTCAGCGCCGCGAGCCCGACGAGCACGCCGCACGCGACGACCCACCGGCGGGCGCGCGTCTCGCGCCACCGCAGCGCCGACGCCACCGCCGCGAGGGTGATCGGCACGAACACGACCTCGGTGAGCAGCGCGCTCCCGTAGAGCCACATCGGCGGCCACACGGCCGCCAGTCCCATCGCGATCAGCGCGACGCGCCGCCGGCGCAGGGCGAGCCAGGCGACGAGGCCGACGAGGCCGACGGTCAGGGTCCCCACCAGCGCCTGCGCGATGCGCGCCCACGTCCGTTCCTCGACGGGGGCCAGCCCGTAGGCGACGCCAAGCGCGATCGGGTAGAGCGGCGGCCGGTAGGCGGTGGGCCCGGGGAGGCCGCCCGTACGGCCGGGGTAGTGGCCGTCGCTGACGCTCAGGGCGATGCGCTCGTAGTCGGCGGGGTCGCCGACCGGCACGTAGTCCGGGTGCGCCGCGATCGCCGCCAGGCGGACGGCCAGCGCGACGATCAGGATCGCCCACGTCGCCCTCATCGCAGCGCGGGGACCGCGACGACGAGCAGGCGCCCCCTCATCCGGCGGCATACTACGCGGGCGTGCCGCGAGCGTCGCTGAGCTGCCGCCGCGGGCGTCGCTAGCCTGCGAGCGTCGTGACCGGCCCCGTCACTGCTCTCGGCATCCGAGACGGCGACCCCGCCGTCCTTCGGGCGCTGATCGCCCGTCGAGGATCGGCCGTCCTCGCGTACTGCGAGCGCGCGTGCGCGCCCGCGCAGGTCCCGAACGCGGCGGCCGAGGCGTTCGCGCGGTTCCGGGCGCTCGTCGTCGCGGCCCCGCGCCCCGCGGACCTCGACCCCGAGGCCGCGCTCCTCTCCTCGACCCGCCATGCCGCCGCCGACCGCGCGCCGCGCGGCCACGCGCCGCCGAGCGGGGCGGGCCTCGGGCGCCTCCTCGGCGGCCGCGCAACCGCCGACCAGATCAGCCTCGTCCCGCAGCTTCTGATCGCGCGCGCCGACGGCACCCTCGACGGCGACGGCGAGGAGCAGCTCAACCGCCTCCTCGACGCCTCCGCCGCCGCCCGCGCGGCCGAGGAGCGCTTCCGCGCCGCCGAGCACGCCTACCGCTCCGCCCCGCCCCGTCCCATCCCGGACGACATCGGCGACACGATCGTCGAGGCGATGTCGGCGGTGCCCGCCGACCCCGCGCCCGTGCCGGAAGCACCCGCGTTCGCCCCGGACCCGCCGCCCCCGCCCGCCGGCGAAGCGGCCGCGCCGGAGGAGCCGGCCGCCGCCGCTCCCGAGGAGCCCGACGCGATCGCTCCCGAGGAACCCGACGCCCCCGCTCCCGAGGAACCGGCCGTCGGCGCTCCCGAGGAACCCGACGCCCCCGCTCCCGAGCCGGTCGCTCCGCAGGCCGATCCGGTCGAGAGCGACGAGGTGCCGGTGGAGACCGAGGCGGTGCCGAAAGAGCGTGACGTCGCCGCCTCGGGCGCCGGTGTGCCGGAGGACAACGGCGTCGCCGCTCCGGAGGAGGATGATGTGGACGTGCCGATCGACGCCGACGACGAGGAAGAGGTCGAAGCGGAGCGGGTCGTGGCCGGGGCCGTCGCCTCCGAGCGCGCCGAGCCGGCGGCCGAGTGGAGCGTTCCCCCGGAGGAGATCGGACATGACGAGGCTCTGGACGTCGAGATCGCGGCGGCGAGGTTGAGGCCTCCTCCCGCGGATGAGGAGGTCGACGATCGGACCGGCGCCGCGGCGGCCCGGCTTCAGACGGGGTCCGGCGCCGTCGACGAGCCGCTGGTGGAGGCCCCGCGCGTCCCGCCCCGGCGCGTCGCCGGCC
>DASZDF010000567.1:0-9059 GCA_035942275.1 Solirubrobacteraceae bacterium
CCGAGGTCGTGCGCGTTGCGGACCTGCCCGCCGAGCGAGCTGTAGCCGTTCGGCATGCCGAGCGCGACCCAGTTCGCGAACTCGCTCAGGTTCGCCTTGCCGAGGATGACCGCGCCCGCCGCCCGCAGGCGCTGCGTGATCGTGGCGTCGCGCTTCGGCACGACGCCCTCGAGCGCGATCGATCCCGCGGTGGTCGGGAGGTCGTCGGTCGCGACGTTGTCCTTCAGGAGGACGGGGATCCCGTGGAGCGGCCCGCGGACGCGCCCGGCGCGGCGCTCGGCGTCGGCCGTCGCCGCCTGCTCGCGCGCCCGGTGGTGCAGCTGGCGCACGCTGTTGAGCGCCGGGCCCGCGGTGTCGTAGGCGGCGATCCGCGCGAGGTACGCCTCCGTGAGCTCCTCGCTCGTGATCCGGCCGGCGGCCATCGCGGCCTGGAGGTCGGGGATCGTCGCGGTCTGGAGGTCGATGCCGCGCAGCTTCCGCAGGCACTCGGCGGCCGGGGCCGGCGCGGCGATCAGCAGCCACGAAGCCAGCACGGCCAACGCGATACGCCTCATGTCGGCGTGAACGCGCGCCGACGGCAGGACTTGCGCTAGAGCGCTCCCACGAGCACCCAGGACAGGAGGGCGACGAGCCACACGCCCTCGACCACGATGTAACCGGTCAGCGTCAGTCCGCCGGGAACCTCGCGGCGGCGGAACACGCCCCAGCGGGAGCGGCGCTCCGGGACGCCGGGGTCGGGCGTCTCGGCGTGGTCGTTTCGGTAAGCGTTCGGTTGCATCTGGATCTCCTCGGTCTGGTCGGGTTGGCACCACGCAGACTCGCCCACTGCGCGCCCGGTCGCGCCCGGGTGAACCACTGGTCCCGGCCCTGGCCCCGGCCCTACCATGGAGGGAGTGCAGACGAACGAAGAGCGCGTCGCGCGCGCCAAGCAGCGCGCGTTCCTCATCGCCGTCCTCGACGAGGGCGACGATCTCGGCGAGCTGCGCGAGCTCCTGAAGACGGGCGGCGTCGGCGTCGTCGGTCAGACGGTCCAGCACCGCGACAAGGCGCACCCGAACTTCTACCTCGGGCCGGGCAAGGTCGAGGAGGTCAAGACGGAGCTGAAGGCGGCCGACGCGAACCTCGTCGTCGCGAACGACGAGCTGACCCCGCGCCAGGAGCGGACGCTCGAGAAGGAGCTCGGCGTGCCGGTCATCGACCGGACGGCGATCATCCTCGACATCTTCGCCGACCACGCGGCGACGTCCGAGGGCAAGCTGCAGGTCGAGCTGGCGCAGCTCGAGTACAACCTCGCCCGCCTGCGCGGGCTGTGGACGCACCTCGACTCCCTTGCGGGCGGCATCGGCGCGGCCGGCGGCGGCGCCGCGACCCGAGGCCCGGGCGAGCGGCAGATCGAGATCGACCGCCGCCTCGCGCGCGACCGGATCGCGATGCTGCGGCGCAAGCTCGGGGAGGTCCGCGCGTCGCGGGCGGTCATGCGCGCGGAGCGCCAGCGCGGGCACCTGCCGCAGGTCGCGCTCGCCGGGTACACGAACGCGGGGAAGTCGACGCTGCTCAACGCGCTGACCGGCGCGCACGTCGGCGTCCGCGACCGGCTCTTCCACACGCTCGACCCGTCGACCCGCGCGGCGCGGCTGAGCGGCCGCCAGTTCCTCTTCACCGACACCGTCGGCTTCATCCGCAAGCTGCCCCACCAGCTCGTCGAGGCGTTCGGCGCGACGCTCGAGGAGACGCGCCTGGCCGACCTCATCCTCCACGTCGTCGACGCCTCACAGGACGAGGACGAGATGCTCGCGATGATCCGCGCCGTCGAGGACGTCCTGGAGGAGATCGGGGCGGCGGAGCGGCCGGTCGTGCTCGTCCTCAACAAGGCGGACCTGCTCGACGGGGACCGGCGGCGCGAACTCGGCCACCGGCATCCCGACGGCGTGCTCGTGAGCGCGGTGACGGGGGAGGGGCTCGACGCGCTGCGCGACCGCGTCGAGGCGGAGTTCGAGCGCACGCTGCGCCCGATGGAGCTGCTCCTGCCGTACGCCGAGGGCGGGCGGCTCGCGGAGCTGCACGACGTCGCCGGGGACATGGAGCGCGAGGACACGCCCGAAGGCGTCCTCGTCCGCGCGAACGTCCCCGCCGGCGTGGCCGAGCGGTTCGCGTCGTTCTCGACGGCGAACGGCAACGGCGCCCGCCCCTGAATCGGCGCGCCGCGAGCGCGGCGATGCCATCCTCCGCCCCGGCATGGGGGTGCTTGCGTGGAGAGCCCGAGCGGGCGTCGTGCTGCTCGCCGGAGCCGTCGCGGTCCATCAGCTCGTCTACGGGCTGGCGGGCGTGCGGCCGGACGCGCACGTCCACGCGTACTTCGACTGGCTGACGCCGGCGCTGTTCGGCCTCGTCGTGGCGGGGGTCGCCGAGCTCGTGCTGCGCGCGCTTCGCGTGCACCGGCGGGGCGCCGCGCCGCCGCCGCGCGGCCGCGTGCTGTGGCCGGTGCTCTCGCTGCTGCTCGTCGCGATCTTCGCCGCGCAGGAGGCGACCGAGACCCTTCTCGCGCCCGGCGACGCCCACGCGCACGCGGTCTCCGAGCTCGTCGTCGGCCACGGGCTGTGGATCGTCGTCCCGGTCGCGCTCGTCGTCGGCGCGGTCCTGGCGCTGGCGCTGCGCGGCGCCGCCGCCGTCGACGCGTGGTGCCTCGCGATCGAGTCCGGGCGCACTCCCGCTCCGACCCCCTTCCTTCCTGCCCGACCCGCGCCGGCGCGCACGCTCCGCGCGCCCGCAGACCTCCTCGGCCCGCTTCTCGCGGGCCGCGCCCCTCCGCTCGTCGTCGCCTAGGCCGGACCGAGACGAGGCGGGCGCGCTGCTGCGTGCCCGCCCGCGCGCGCATCCGCGCGCCGCATGCGACGAACGAGACGAGAGAGGACCAGAGGACCCATGGACAAGAGAGCGATCGCGGCCGCCGCCGCGCTGGCGGCGCTGGCCGCCGCGCCGGCGCAGGCCCATGTGACCCTGCAGCCGAACGAGGTGCCCGCCGGGGGCTTCACGCGGCTGGACGTGCGCGTCCCGAACGAGCGCGACGAGGCGGGGACGACGAAGGTGCAGGTGCAGTTCCCGCCGGGCTTCGCCTCGGTGAGCACGGAGCCGAAGCCGGGCTGGCGGATGAAGGTCAAGAAGCGCAGGGCCGAGGTGCCCGTCGAGCTGCACGGCGAGAAGTCCAACGAGGAGATCGACAGCGTCACCTTCACGGCGCGCGGAGGAACGAAGATCGGTCCCGGCGAGTTCCTCGACTTCGGCCTCTCGCTCGCGACGCCCGACAAGGCCGGCACGAGCCTGACGTTCAAGGCGCTCCAGACCTACGAGAACGGCGAGGTCGTCCGCTGGATCGGCGCGCCCGACGCCGAGGAGCCCGCCCCGCAGGTGGCGCTCCTCGCGGCCGAGGAGGAGGGCGCGAAGCCACTTGCCGCACCCACTCCTGCCGCTGCCGACGACGATGAGGACGAGGACGAGGGCGCGTCGACCGGCCTCGTCGTGGCGGCGCTGATCCTCGGCGCGCTCGGCCTGCTCGCCGGAGTGGCGGGGCTGATGACGGCGAGGCGGGCCAGGGAGGGGGCGGCGTGAGGCTGCTGGGGGTGGTCGCCGCGCTCGCGGCGGCCGCCCTCGCCCTGCCGGCCCAGGCCGCGGCGCACGCCGTCCTGACGCACTCCACGCCGCACCGCGGCGCCACGGTCACCGAGGCGCCGCCGGTCGTCGTGTTCGACTTCAACGAGCCGGTCGAGGTGAGCGTCGGCGCGCTGCGCGTCTTCGACTCAGACGGCGAGCGGGTCGACGGCGGCGAGCTCGTGCGGCCGAACGACTCGGCCCGCAGCGTCGGGGTGAAGCTCGGCGGCGACCTCCCGCGGGGCCTCTACACGGCGACCTTCCGCGTCGTCTCCGCCGACGGGCACCCGGTCAGCGGCGGCTTCACGTTCGGCCTCGGGACCGCGGTCGCCAAGGGCGGCAGCGCGCCCGACGTGGCCGAGCTGCTCGAGGAGTCCGAGGCGGGCGCGGCGGTCGAGGGCACCTACGGCGTCGCGCGCGGCCTCCACTACGCCGCCCTGCTGCTCCTCGTCGGGGGCGTGGTCTTCGCCGCGTTCCTGTGGCCGGCGGCGACCGGCGCCCGCTGGCCGCGCCGGCTGCTCGTCGGCGCCGCGGCCTTCGGCCTGATGACCTCGCTCGCCGCCATCGTCCTCCAGGGCGCGCTCGGCGCCGGCGTCTCGCTCGGCAGCGCGTTCGACTCGGACATCGTCGACTCGTCGCTCGACACGCGCACCGGGCAGGCGTGGGCGATCCGGGCGGGGCTGTGGCTGGTCGTGCTGGTCGTCGTCGCGCTGATGCGCCGCCCGGTGTTCGCGCTCGCGGCGGTCCTGATGGCGCTTGCCGCGGGCCTGGTCGTCTCGCTCCCGCTGGCCGGCCACGCGGACACGCAGGATCCGCAGGCGCTGCTCGTCCCCGCGGACATCGTCCACGTCGTCGCCGGCGGCGCGTGGCTCGGCGGCCTCGTGATCCTCCTCGTCGCGTTCTGGCGCCGCTCCGCCGACGAGCACGCGGCCACCGCCACCGCCGGCTTCTCGAAGCTCGCGCTGTGGTGCGTCGTCGCGATCGCCGCCGCCGGCCTGCTCCAGGCGTGGTTCTACCTCGACGGCCCCGGCTCGCTGTTCACGTCGACCTACGGCATCTCGCTGCTCTCGAAGATCGGCCTGCTCGGCGTCATCGTCGCGATCGCCAACGGGAACCGGAAGCGCGTGCGGACACTCGTGACGAGCGGCGTGCCGGGGGCGCTCAAGAGGGCGATGCGCGCGGAGGTGGCGACCGCGATCCTCGTCATCGCCGCGACGGCCGTGCTGGTGCGAGCGGCGCCGCCCGCGGCGACCGCGGAGGGCCCCGCCATCTCGGAGCTCGACCTCGGCCCGATGCGCCTCGAGATGGTGATCGAGCCGGCGACCACCGGACCCAACGACTTCCACCTCTACTTCTTCGACCGCAAGAGCGGCGCGCAGATCGACCGCGTCGAGGAGGTCACGGTCAGCCTGACCCAGCCCGAGAAGAGGATCGGGCCGATCAAGGTCGTGATCCCGCGCAAGGGCCCCGCGCATTACGAGCAACTCGACGAGGCCCTGGGCGTTCCAGGGACGTGGGAAGTCAGGGTCGACGCCCGGGTCAACGAGTTCGACGCGTTCTCGGCGCGGGACACCATCGAGGTGCGCAAGCCGTAGCGCTGACGGTGCTGGCGCTCGCCGCGCCCGCCCAGGCGCGCGAGGGCCCGGTCGAGCTGGGGACGGCGATCAACGACGCGGGCTTCAGGTTCGGCGGCGCCGAGTACCGCGACACGTTCACCGAGAACTTCGACGCCGCGACGGCCGAGAGCGCGATGAAGATGACCGCGCTCCAGCCACAGCAGGGGCAGTTCGAGTTCGACGGCGCGGACGAGATCGTCGACTGGGCGCGCGCCGCGGGCAAGAAGGTGCACGGGCACGTCCTCGTGTGGTGCGCCGACGAGTGGACGCCGGCCTGGGTCGTGAACGGCACGTGGACCCGCGACGAGCTGCTGGCCGTCATGGAGGACCACATCCGCACGGTGGTGGACCACTTCGAGGGCCGCGTCCACACGTGGGACGTCGTCAACGAGGCGCTCACGGCGGAGGGCGCGCGCAAGGACTGCGTGTGGCAGCGCGTCATCGGCGACGACTGGGTCGCGCGGGCGTTCGCGGCCGCCCGCGCGGTGGACCCCGGCGTGCGCCTCCTCTACAACGAGTACGCCGCGGACTTCCCGAACCCGAAGTTCGAGGCGCTCGTCGCGCTGGTACGCGGCCTCGACCTCGACGGCGTCGGCCTCCAGCACCACACCTACGGCTACGCGCCCTACCAGTACGACGTCGAGGACGCCATCGCCCGCCTGGGCGCCCTCGGCCTCGACGTCCACGTCTCCGAGCTCAACGTCACGACGTCGCAGATCGGCGGCGACCTGCGCGAGCAGGCCGAGGCGTACTGGACGATCGCCGCCGCCTGCCAGGCGCAGCCGGCGTGCTTCCGCGTGACGACGTGGGGCTTCACCGACGCCTACGGGTGGCGCCCGCCGTCGGAGAAGGCGATGCCGTTCGACGAGGACTACCAGCCGAAGCCGGCGTGGCACGCCCTCGAGCGCGGACTCGCGCGGACGGCGGGCCCGCAGCTCGGGCCGCCCGGTCCGCCGACGTCGCCCGCCGCCGTCACGCAGAGCCAGGGCGAGCTGAGCTGGCCGCAGGTCGGCGACGCGACCTACACGCTCCAGCACCGCGACGCCGGCAACGTCTGGAGGACCGTCGCGACCGGCATGTGGTGGCCGGGCTTCAGCCTCTACGAGCGGGAGGGCACGTGGCAGTACCGCGCCCGCGCCGAGGACGGCGCCTGGTCGGAGCCGTCGACCCCGGTGAAGGTCGACCGGACGCCGCCGGGCGTCCCGTACGTCGTCCCGCAGGTCGCGTGGTTCCGCGACAGCGCAATGGCGGGCTTCGCCGCCGACGACCCGCCGCTGCCGGACGGCAGCCCGGGCAGCGGCGTCGAGCCGACGCCGCTGCAGCCCTACGCGGGGCAGGGCGTCATTCCGTTGCGCTTCGTCCGCGTGAGCGACCGGGCCGGGAACGTCTCGCCGGAGCTCAACGGCGAGCTGCGCATCGACGCGGCCCCGCCGCGCGTCGGCCTGACCTGCCCCGGGCGGATCGTCCGCGGCGCGCGGGCCACCGGCCGCTTCAGCGCGAGCGACGAGGCCTCTGGGCTCGCCACGCCCCCCGCCGGCACGGTCGCGCTCGGCCCGCGGGGGAGCGCGTCGGTGACCGCGCGCGACGTCGCCGGCCACACCGCGACGGCCTCGTGCCGGTACGCGGTGCTCGCGCCGGTGCGCCTGTTCACGCGCACGGCCGCCGTCCGCGACGCGGCGGTGCGGCTGCGCCTCGGATGCCGGCTCGCGGTCTGCCGGGGAGCGGTGACCCTGCGGCGGGGCGGTCGGACGATCGGGCGCCGTCGCCTGACCCTCGCCGGGACACGGACCGTCGCGGTCCGCGTGCGGCGCGGGGGCGCCGTCGCGGTGTCGTGGGGAAGCGACCGGCTGGGCCTCGTGCGCGTACGCGCGCGCTAAGACCGCCCTTGCGCGATGCCGATAATGATCGTGTGCAGGGGTGCCTCCGGCTGCTCGCGTTCTCGCTGCTCGTCGCGCTGTGTGTCGCGACGCCCGCGGCTGCCCGGACGGGCCCCGTCGAGCTCGGCGCCGCGATCAACGACTGGGGCTTCTCCTCCGGCCCCTCGGTGTACCGCAGCACGTTCCTCGCGAACTTCGGCGCCGCCACGCACGAGCACTCGATGAAGATGATCGCCGTGCAGTCGGAGCGCGGCCGCTTCGACTTCGGGCTCGCCGACCGGATCACCGACTGGGCGCTGGAGAACGGCAAGCGCGTGCACGGCCACACGCTGCTGTGGTGCCGCGACGAGTGGAACCCGGACTGGGTCACCGGGCGGTCGTGGACGCGCGCGGAGCTGCTCGAGGTGATGGAGACGCACATCCGCACGGTGCTCGCCCGCTACCGCGGGCGGATCTCGACGTGGGACGTCGTCAACGAGGGCGTCGGCCGCACCGGCGGGCGCGAGGACTGCGTCTGGCAGCGCTACATCGGCGACGACTGGATCGAGCAGGCCTTCCGGATCGCGCACGAGGCCGATCCCGACGCGCTGCTCTTCTTCAACGAGTACGCGGCCGAGACCGTCAACGCGAAGTTCCTCGCGATGGAGACGATGGTGAAGGACTTCCTGGCCCGCGGCGTGCCGATCCACGGGGTCGGCCTCCAGCACCACACGTACGGCGCCGCGGTGCAGCAGGACCGCCTCGAGGAGCCGATCGCCCGGCTCGGCGCGCTGGGGCTCCAGGTCCACGTCAGCGAGCTGGACGTCCCCGTCGTGTCGTTCGCCGGCACGACGGAGGAGCGGCTCGCGCAGCAGGCGCAGGCCTACCAGACGGTCGTCGCCGCCTGCGAGGCCCAGCCCGCGTGCTTCCGTGTCACCACGTGGGGCTTCGTCGACGGGATCGGCTGGCGTCCCGCGGCCGAGATGGCGCTGCCGTTCGACACGAACTACCAGCCCAAGCCGGCGTGGCCGGCGATCCGCCGCGTCGTCGCGCCGCCGGCTCCGCCGCCCGGCAACCGCGCCCCGGGGGCGCCGGGCGCGCCCACCACCGGCACGGCGGCGACGCGTACGCCGTTCACGGTCGCGTGGGGCGCGGCGGGCGACGCCGACGGCCACCCGGTGACGTACACGCTCCAGCACCGCGACGCCGACGACGCGCAGTGGAGCACGCTGGCGACCGGCATCCGCGGCACGGCGTACGCGTTCAACAGCGGGCGGCAGGAGCGGCAGGGCACCTGGAGCTACCGGGTCCGCGCCGATGACGGCTACGTCGAGGGCCCGTGGGTGGAGTCGGCCGCGACGACGAAGGTCGATCGCTCCGCGCCGTTCGCGCCGACGGTCGCCGCGACCCGCGCGGCCGAGTCCGCGCCGTGGTTCCGCGACACGGTGACCGTCGCGTTCACGCCCAACGGCGACCAGGCGCTGCCCGACGGCTCGCCCGGCGTGGGCGTAGACGCCGCCTCCGTGCCCGCGAACCAGACCTTCGGCGGCGGGACGCACTCGGCGACGGGCACGGTCAAGGACCAGCTCGGGAACACGTCGGTCGCGCGGACGAGGAGCTTCTCGGTCGACGCCACGCCGCCGACCGCGACGCTGAGCTGCCCGGCCGAGGTCGAGCAGGGGAGCGCCGCGACGGGGACCTGGACGGCGTCGGACGGCGAGTCGGGCGTCGGAGCGGGCTCCGGCTCGATCGCGCTGCCGACGGAGACCGCCGGCACGACCACCGCCGGCGTCGACGTCGCCGACCGCGTCGGGCACGTGGTGCGCGCGGAGTGCACGTACGTCGTCGTCGAGCGGGCGCAGCCGGAGCCGCCGCCGCCGACTGATACCGAGCCGCCCGGTGGGGAGGACCCGCCGCCGACTGACACGGAGCCGCCCGGTGG
>DASZDF010000568.1:0-2193 GCA_035942275.1 Solirubrobacteraceae bacterium
TGCGTGACCACCTTCGCCGACCTCGGCCTCTCGCCGCAGACGCTCGAGGCCCTCCATGACGTCGGGTACGAGCAGCCCAGCCCGATCAAGGAGCAGGCGATCCCCCCAATGCTGGAGGGACGGGACGTCATCGGGCAGGCCCAGACCGGCTCCGGGAAGACGGCCGCCTTCGGCCTGCCGATGCTCGAGTACGTCGATCCGACCGTCAACGAGGTGCAGGGCCGCGTCCTCACCCCGACCCGCGAGCTGTGTATCCAGGTGACGCAGGCGCTGCGCGCCTACGGGCAGCGCAAGGGCGTCGACGTCGTCGCGACGTTCGGCGGCGCCCCGATCCGCACCCAGCAGGCGCAGCTGCGCGCCGGCGGCCACATCGTGGTCGGCACGGTCGGCCGCGTGATGGACCTCATGGGCCGCGCGTCGCTGATGCTCCACTCGTGCCGCTTCGTCGTCCTCGACGAGGCCGACGAGATGCTCGACCTCGGCTTCCTCGAGGACGTCGAGAAGATCCTCGCGGCGACGCCCAACAGCCGGCAGACCGCGCTCTTCAGCGCGACGATGCCGCCGCCGATCCGCAAGCTCGCCGACCGCTACCTCTACGACCCCGAGCACGTGAAGGTGCAGTCGGCGACGATGACCGTCGACTCCGTCGAGCAGTTCCAGCTCGAGGTCAAGACCGCCGACAAGGCCGACAAGCTCGTCGAGGTCCTCAACGCCGAGAAGCCCGACCAGGCGATCGTCTTCGTGCGCACGAAGATCCGCACCGACCAGCTCTACCGCCGCCTGCGCGACAAGGGCCTGAACGTCAAGGCGCTGCACGGCGACATGTCGCAGGGCTCGCGCGACGGCGTGATGCTCTCGTTCAAGGGCGGGCGCGTCCCGATCCTCGTCGCGACCGACGTCGCGGCGCGCGGCCTCGACATCTCCACCGTCACGCACGTCGTCAACTTCGACGTCCCCGTCTCGCCCGACATCTACGTCCACCGCATCGGCCGCACCGGCCGCGTCGGGCGCTCCGGTCGCGCCATCACCTTCGTCGAGCCGCGCCAGAAGCGCGAGCTCGAGGCGATCGAGAAGCACATCGGGATCGGGATCTCCCCGTGGATCGAGGGCGCGCACGTCGCGCCCACGAAGGTCGAGGAGAAGCCGCGCCGCCACACCAAGCCGCACGCCGGGCAGGACGGCCGCGACAGCTTCGTGACGCTCATCGCCGCGGGCGGCCGCGCCGACGGCTTCGAGGTCGCGGATCTCGTCCACGCGGTGACCCACGAGACCGGCCTCGACGGCGAGGCCGTGCGCGACGTCCGGGTCCTCGAGCGGTTCTCGCTGCTGGACGTCCCGGCCGGCGACGTGGACCGGATCGTGGGGGCGCTGCGCGGAAGACGTTTGGAAGTCGAGCCCGCGCGCAACTAGCCTGTCGACTTCGCGTTCTTCGGGAGAGACCATGGCCGGCCTGATCGACAACAAGACCGAGACCCCCGACGCCTCCGCCGTCGAGGCTCCGCCGCCCCTTCCTCCGATGGAGGAGGGCGTCGCCGCGCCCGACGACGCGTCGCGCCTGTGCGTCAACTGCGCCGCGCTCCTCGCCGAGGGCCAGGACTGGTGCCTGGAGTGCGGGACCGCGCAGCCCGGCCGCATCACCGCGAAGCCCGGCTGGCGCGCCGCGCTGACCGTCGTCGGCATCGTCGCGATCCTCGCCGCGGGCGCCGTCGCCGCCGCGTACGCCGCGCTGTCGAGCGACGCCGAGCGCCAGGCCTCCGCGCCCGCCCCGCCGAGCGCCGCCCCGGTCGTGCCGCCCGCGCCCGTCCAGGAGACGCCGGCGCCGGCCGAGACCACGCCCGAGGTCGCGGCGCCGGAGGACAGCACGGACACCCCGAAGTCCACGAAGGCGCCCGAGAGCGACGCGCCCGACCCGGCGCCCGCACCCGCTCCCGCGCCGGCCCCGAGCGGCGGCTCGAGCACCGACACCGGCGGCGACTCCGGCGGGTCCGGCTCCGGCTCGACCGACGACGGCTCGGACACGGAGAAGGAGACGAAGCCCAAGCCGACCGTCGTCGCGCTCAGCCCCGGCGCGGCCTCGACCTACGACCCCTTCGACCGGGCCGGCGGCCTGACCGGCGACCCCTCCGACGCCATCGACGGCCGCAAGCGGACGAAGTGGGAGGCGCCGGTCGGCGACGACGGGCTCGTCAACAT
>DASZDF010000569.1:0-1911 GCA_035942275.1 Solirubrobacteraceae bacterium
GGCCCCGCCCCACGCGGGGCCTCTGGACGTATGTACGAGTGTCTATTGCGTAGCGTCTGTTTAGCGTTGGGGCGTGATGCGTTGCCCTCCCTCGCGGCGTGTGGCGGCGCTCGTCCTGCTCGTCGCAGCCGCTGTGGCGCCCGCCGCGCCCGCTTCTGCCGAGCCCGGATGGCTCGCGGCCGAGGAGCGCGCCACGACCGCCCTCGCAGAGCACGTCGGCTATGTGGGCGCGAAGGCGGCGATGGGCGAGGGCGGCCACGCGCTCATCGGCTGGAGTCGCAGCCACGGCAGCGAAGGCGGTGTCTGCTGCCGGACGAGCATGGAGCTGCACGAGCGCGAGCCCGGGGGCGCGTGGACGGGGGTCGAGATCCCCGGTCTCGTCGCTCGCGACGAGGTGGTACGGGACGTGGCCGTCGGCCCCACGGGCGCCGCGGCGGTCTTCTTCACGACGGACGAGCCCGACGACTCGACGGCACGCCTGGCGCTGCGCTCTGCCGACGGCGACTGGTCGCTCGCCGCGATGCCCCCGGGGGCGACGTGGATCGACCACCTCAGCCTCGACGCAGCCGGGCGGATGACGGCGCTCTCGGCGTTCCGCTGCTCCGGCCGAGAGGAGCAGTGCCGCGATCGCCTGTCGGCCTCGGTCTGGAGCCCGTCGTCGGGGTGGAGCGCCCCGAAGGATCTGGTGGTGTTCCCGGCCGCCCACCACCACATCGAACGCGTGGCCGCGGCGACGGGCCCGGACGGCGAGCTCGTGGTCGCGTTCTCGATCTACACGCCGACGATCAAGTACAGCCGCGAGGGCGCGTTTGCGGCGTTCGTCACGACCCGCCCGCCGTCCGGCACGTGGACCGCGCCGGTCCAGCTCACGCCCTGGACGGACGGGGCCATCGGCGAGGTCGCGGTCAACGGCCGCGGCGACGCCGCGCTGACCTTCAGCGAGTCCGAGAAGGGCATCTCCATGATCCGGCGCCCCGCGGGCGAGGCCTTCGGGCCGGCCGAGCTGATCCACCCGGGGCGCACAGTGCAGCGCCCCGACGCACTCACGCTCGATGCCGCCGGCTACGTCACCGCGATCGCGACGCACTACGTGTTCGACGGCCCGTATTCGCCGTTCGCCGAGGTCGTCAGCGGCCCCGTCGACGGCCCGCTGTCGGGCGTCGTGTCGGTCGGCGACGACGCAAGCCGCCTCTCTGACTCGAAGCTGGTGGCGCTTCGCGACGGTGGCGCGCTCCTGATCGGAGCGGGCGACAGCGCGGATGCAGACAGCAATTCCGACCACGTCCGGTCGTTCGTCCGCCCGTCGCGCGGCGCCGCATGGACGGAGGTCGCGCACGACATCGACCTCGGCGACACCCACGGGCTGAGCGGTCACGTCGCCGCGGGCGACGACGCCGGCAACGCCTTGCTGCTGTGGGGGCGCGTCGAGCACGTGGACGGGAGCACCGCGGCGAACAGCATGCGCTCGGCCGCCTACGACGGCGCGCCGCCGGTGATCCGCGACGTCTCCGCACCCGAGCGTGGGACCGCCGGGTCGGTGCTCGCGTTCGGCGCGTCGGTGGTCGACGTCTGGTCGCCGGTGAGCACGATCGCGTGGGACTTCGGCGACGGCACCACGGCCACGGGGGCGCGGGTCGAGCACGCGTACGGAGCGCCCGGGCGCTACGGCGTCATCGTGCGGGCGACCGATGCGCGCGGGATGACGGCGCAGCGCGACCCGTTCGACGTGGCCGTCGCCGCCGCCCCGGCGGGCGGCCGGGCCGACCCGCCGCCGGTGCCGGGCGATCCGCGCCGCGGCGGCACCGAAGGCTCGAGGAACCCGCCCGCGGCACGCGTCGGGCTCGAGCGGCTGCGCCTGCGCATCGGGCGCAGCCTCGTCGCCGACCGCCGCGGGATCGTGCGGCTTCGCAT